>JBEKCP010000471.1:0-4804 GCA_050014815.1 Thermoguttaceae bacterium
GTCGGCCGCATCCAGGAGCGCCGGCCCGACGCCGTCCTGCTGGACGTCATATTCCCGGAGAACGAGACGGCCGGATTCGAGGTCGCCCGCTCCATCCGGCGCAACTTCGGCAAGCTGCCCGTCCTGCTGCTGACGGCCGTCAACCAGTCGTTCCCCCTGGGCTTCAGCACCAGAGACCTGGATCCCACCTGGCTGCCGGCCGTCGAGTTCATCGAGAAGCCGGTGGATTTCTCGCTCCTGTGCGAGAAGGTTGCGGGCATCCTCGCCAGCGCCGCCAAGTAGCGGACCACCCCAAGGGAGAAAGCATCGTGTTCGTCTGGTTATTCCACCGGCTCAGCGGCATGGTATTGCTCGGGCTCTTCTCGCTCCAACTGTGTACGGGGTTCTTCCAGGCGAGCACGTCGAGCCTGCCGTGGGTCAAGGCCGTGGCGGCCCTGCACCGGCATGCCGCGTTGAATTGCCTCCTGGTCTTTTTCGTGATCTTCCACGCGCTCTACGGCGTTCGCACGATCGCCCTGGACCTCGGAATGAAGAGGGAACGGCTCCTGTTCTGGGTTTTCACCGTCCTGGGGACGCTGCTGTTTGCGGGGTTCCTCGCGGTCTACTTCGCCTACATTGCAACATGATCGAGCACGAAGTACTCGTGGTTGGCGGCGGCCTGGCGGGCTTGCGGGCGGCGGTCGGGCTGTGCAGGGAGTGGGACGTCGCGGTCCTCTCGAAGGTCCATCCGGTCCGCTCGCATTCGGGCGCCGCCCAGGGAGGGATCAATGCCGCGCTGGGAAACGCCCCCGACGGCCGCGACGACTCGCCCGAAAAACACGCGTTCGACACCGTCAAGGGCAGCGACTATCTCGCCGACCAGGGCGCCGTGGCGAAAATGTGCGCCCTGGCGCCCGAAGTGGTTTGCGAGCTGGAGCACTGGGGGGCGCCCTTCAGCCGCTTCCCCGACGGCACCATCGCCCAGCGCCCGTTCGGAGGGGCAGGCTTTCCCCGGGCGTGCTACGCCGCCGACAAGACGGGCCACGTGCTGCTGCACACGCTCTACGAACAGGCGGTCAAACGCGGCATCAAGGTCTACGACGAGTTCGCCGTGACGGGGCTCGCCGTCCGGGACGACCGCTGCCACGGGGTGATCGCTTACGACCTGAAGCGCGGCCGGTTCGAAAGCTTCGCCTCGAAGTTCTGCATATTCGCCACGGGCGGCTACGGCCGGATGTACCGGAATTCGACCAACGCGCTGATCAACACCGGCAGCGGCGTCGGCATGGCGCTGTTGGCGGGGGTGCCCGCCAAGGATATGGAATTCGTGCAGTTCCATCCGACCACGCTGTACGGGACCAACATTCTCATTACCGAGGGCGCCCGCGGCGAGGGAGGCCACCTCGTCAACCGGCTGGGCGATCGGTTCATGGCGCGCTATGCGCCGAAGGCGATGGAGTTGGCGCCGCGCGACATCGTGGCCCGGTCCATCCAGACGGAAATCGACGAGGGGCGCGGGTTCGAGGGGGGCTATGTCCACCTGGACCTCCGCCACCTCGGCCGCGACAGGATCCTCGAGCGGCTCCCCGGCATCCGGACCATCTGCGTCGAGTTTGCCGGGATCGATCCGGTCGAGGAGCCGATCCCCATTCAGCCCGGCCAGCACTACTCGATGGGCGGCATCGATACCGACGCGGCGGGCAGGACGAGGGTCGATAACTTTTACGCGGCGGGTGAATGCGCCTGCGTGAGCGTTCACGGGGCCAATCGGCTCGGCGGCAACTCGCTGGCGGACACCGTCATCTTCGGCCGCCTGGTCGCGGAGGACATCAACGCCCGTAAGGGCCACGACGACTTCCAGCCCAAGGCGTCCGTGCTCGACGAGGATCTCCAGCAACAGACCCGGCGGGTGGACTGCATTCTTGCCCGCCGTCGCGGCGTCCCCCACAGCACGCTCCGCGACGAATTGCGGCAACTGTGCGTCGAGAAGATGGGCGTTTTCCGCCGGAAAGAAGACCTCTCCGAGGCCGTCGCCCGGTTGGGCGAGCTGAGGGCGCAGTATCGCGACGTGTGCTGCCGCACGCCGCCCGGGCCTTTCCTCTCCGAGATCCTGCACGTCCTGGAACTGGACGGCCTGCTCTCGCTGGGCGAGATTATCGCCCGGGGAGCTTTGGCGCGGCAGGAGAGCCGCGGTTCCCATTTCCGCACGGACTATCCCACCCGGGACGATGCCCGGTGGTTGAAGCACACCCTGGCCCGCCTCGACGGCGACCAGATCACCCTTTCTTATCGCGAGGTCGATGTCAGCATTTATGAGCCTAAAGAACGCACTTACTGAAGACCTGCCCGGGACCTTGCCGGAGTCGCCGGGAGAAGCGTCTTCTCTCGCCGCGGACGCCGCGGGGCCCAAGACCTACCGCTTCGAGATCCTGCGCTACGGGGAAGCCTCCGGCGGGCCGCCGCGATTCCATGCCTACGAGCTGGTCGTTCGGAGGAAAATGTCGGTGCTGGAATCGCTCTTGGAGATCCAGGACCGGCAGGACCCCTCGCTGGCCTTCCGCTCCAGTTGCCGCGGCGCGGTCTGTGGGTCGTGCGCCATGTCGATCAACGGCAAGCTCAACCTGGCATGCCGGGTCCAACTGCACGCGCTATCGACCGACCGCATCGTGCTGGAGCCGCTTCCCGGGTTCGACGTCATCCGGGACCTGGTCGTCGACATGGAGCCCTTCTGGGAGAAATACGAGCGGGTCCGGCCCTGGCTGCACGCGGAGACTTCCGCAGTCCAGGAGTGCCGGATGAGCGAATCCGAGCGTAAGCGGATCGATGCCTGCGTGCAGTGCATTCTCTGCGGGGTGTGCTATGCGGCCTGCCCGGCGCGGACGGCCAACGAGGCCTTTGCGGGTCCGGCGGCCCTGGCCAAACTTCACCGTTTCCTCGTCGATTCCCGCGAAGACCGCAACGGGCATACGCTTCGCCCGCACGACTCGCAACAGGGGGTCTGGGGCTGCCGGACGATCATGCAGTGCGTCAGGGCCTGTCCGAAAGACGTGCGGCCGGCGGACGGCATTCGCGGCGTGCGCCGGGAGCTGGCCGCGCGAAAACTGAAACGACTTATCGGGAGGAAGACCCCATGAAGATTGACGAGTCCTGCCTGGCCCGGCGCCGCTTCCTCTGCGGCATGCTCGGCGGCGGCGTAGTGGCGATGGGCGCCGGCATGGCCACCCCGCTGATCCAGTACGCCGGCAACTTCCACGAAGCCCCGCTGCCCGACTTCGTCGCGCTGGAGAAATCCGATTACGAGCTGCCGCCGGGAAAGGCCAAGATGGTCCTCTACGGGGGCGTCCCCGTGCTGCTCCTCCAGCCGGCGGCCTCCGGCAGTCCGCTGCGGATCTTCCTGGCGACCTGCACCCATCTGAATTGCACGGTCGCCTACCAGGAAGACAGGGACCGCATTTATTGCGCCTGCCACGACGGCAGTTACGACACGGAGGGCCGCGTCCTTTCCGGTCCCCCGCCCCGCCCCCTCCGGCAGCTCTTCAGCAAGCTCGTGGGCGACCGATTGATCATCGCCATGGAGAAAGAGAACCTTGGAAAAGCGTCTTGACGATCTCGCCGCGGGAGGGACGAGCGGCTGGCTCCGCCAACGGATCGACTGGCAGCCGTTGGCGGGCCTCCTGGCGAAGAAGACCGTGCCCATCCACCGGCATAGCTGGATCTACCTGCTGGGCGGCGCGGCCATGTTCCTGTTCGCCCTTCAAGCGGCCACCGGCTGCCTGCTGATGCTCTACTACCAGCCGGCCGAAACGACCGCCTACGAGAGCGTCCGCGAGATCACGACCCGCGTGCCCTATGGATGGTTCATCCGCTCGATCCACGTCTGGGGCGCGACTTTCTTCATCGCCACGGCGGCCATCCATTTCGTTACCGTGCTCTTCACCAGGGCCTACCGCAAGCCCCGCGAACTGACCTGGGTCTCCGGCATACTCATGTGGTTCATCGCCTTGACCTTCGGATTCAGCGGCTATCTCCTTCCGTGGAACGAGCTGGCCTATTACGCGACGCGGGTGGGCACGGAGATTCCGAATGCCCTTCCGGGCCTGGGCGAGTTCGTCGTACACCTCATGCGCGGCGGCGAGCAAGTGACCGGCGCAACGCTCACCCGCTTCTACGCCGTCCACGTGGCCGTCCTGCCGCTCGCGCTCGGCGCGCTCCTGGCAGCACACCTCCTCCTGATCCAGGTCCAGGGCCTGAGCCTGCCGCTGGGCATGACGTCGCGAGAGGTCCGGGACCAGCGGCCCTTCTTCAGCGAGTTCCTGCTGATCGACTTCTGTGTCTGGCTCCTGCTCTTCGGCGCAATTGCAAGTCTGGCGGTGCTCCTGCCGGCGGAACTGGGCGAGAAGGCCGATCTGCTCAAGCCCGCGCCGGTGGGCATCAAACCCGAGTGGTACTTCCTGTTCCTGTTCAAGACCCTCAAGATGGTGCCCGAGGCCCTCGGCGTCGCCATGTTCGCGCTGGGGGCGTTGTTCTTTTTCGCGCTCCCCTTCCTGGATCGCAAGGCGTCGCGGGAGCGGAAGAGCCCCGGTTTCACCGCAACTTTCGTAATCTTGTTCCTGTATGCGGCGACGTTCGAGATCCTGGCGTGGCTCGACCCGGGGATCCAGCGGGCGCCCGAGGCCCTCGGCGCGGAGACCTACGGCCTGGGCCGGAGCATCGTCACGCTGCTCCTCTTTTGGGCCGTGATCGGATTCCTGCTGTTCTATCTCCGGCGGCTGCTCCGCGAGAACGCGCGGATCAGAACCCTCTATCGCGACGTTGAAAAGGACCC
>JBEKCP010000472.1:0-4782 GCA_050014815.1 Thermoguttaceae bacterium
CACGTATTTCCATCAACGCCCGTATGTGAATGGGCCCCAGCAGGCCCGTGCGAATGGGTAACCGCCTCGGGATAGCGAATCAACACGCTTTGCAATGACTTTGTGCTGTCAACGAGGCGGTTTTCCGGCAGAGTGACTTTGTCTATCCATTTCTCATATCCCGCGCCATTGATGATTACCATGTCAGCTCGCTGGTAATCCTCAATCACCCGTGCCGGAGGCGCCCAGAATGGCGGGTCTTCTTCGCAAGGGCAAGGATTGACCACTTCCACGGCATCGCCGCCAATGACTTTTGCGAAATAGAACGTCGGATAGAATGTCGTGTAGATGACGGGTCTTGTCGCAAGATTGTTCGAAGGGGGAAGTTGTTCTTTGCGACTGCACCCTTGCGTCGCCATCAACGCAAACGTCAGCAGCGCGCCAAGTCGGACTGTCGCTTTCATGAATTGGGTAGACATGTTATTTCCCTTCCGTCTTGGCAGGCAGGCTGTTCCGGCCTTCTTCGATACAGTAGAGGTAATCGTTGGAGCGGATATAGAGACGGGAACCGCTGATGTTCATGGGACAAGTAATCGAAAAGAACTTGTCTCCCCACTTCGCGTGCCAGGGTATCTGCGTAGTATACTGTAGCAGCTTCTCCCCTTCAAAGGGTGCCGGCCGCATCAGGTTCCGGGAGACTCGCGCACCATCCATCGTGAATACTTCACCGGTCCCATCCGTCGGCCCCCAAGACCACATCTGGCCGCTGCCGATTCTTGCGGTCAGTCCATACACATGTCCGGCCGCCAGCAACAGCAGGTCTTGGGACGCCGGCGAATTATACCCGGTGTTCAATGGACTGCAGGGCAAGTCGTTATCGCTGCTATTGCCCTTCCCGATGAGTTCTCCGGTGGTCCCGTCAAATTGGTATTGAGAACAATAGATACGACCGTTGAAGCACGTCGGTGCCGCTTCGGTGGTCATCTCATGCCGAAAACGCTCGGTCACGATCAATTCACCACCATCTACGGTCAGTACGCTTCCGTACCAAGTACCGGCACAGGTGCAGGCACAGATAAATCCCTTTTCCGAATCCATGCCCCAGCCTGAATAGAGACTCGGAGGTTCGAGTTTGGTCTCATAGACCATCCCGTCTGGCAGGCGCACGACCGTGCCGAGGGAAGTGACTACCACGCTGGTCTTCGGCGCCGCTTTGCCCTTGGCCGAGGCGAGACTCAAGATGGCCAGATTGCTGCCAACCACTTCGTAGTTATTTTTGCCACCGTTAGGGAGATCGGAAGGCACATCCCACAGTTTCGTGCCGGTCGTCTTGTCCCAGGCAATCAGGCGGCTATGCGTCCGGCCCTGCATCCCATTGAAGCAGGTTAGGAGTACATTTCCGTATAGGCGCGGCGAACAGAATAGCCACTTGACGGCCTCTGGTTTAAGTTTCAAGTCGCCATGACTCCATTTGAGATTCCCATCCATGTCGTAGCAGGAAACAGTCCCATGAACCGTCATCACATAGACATACTTTCCATCGCTGACCGGGGTCGGGGCGGCGGTGCCTAGAAAGGCAGAACAACCGCAACCACAGGTGGCTGTCATGGCTACAATGCCAGACTCCGCCAGGCGTTTTGCCGCCGCCCTATAGCGGGTTTGGACGTCCGGTTTCTCCTTCAGGATCCGAAAAGTGTTATTCTGGGGAAACAGCAGTTGATCCTGATTGGTCACGTCGTATCCGGCTTGATTGAAATCGGCCATGAGCTGTTGCATCACTTCGGGCGAGTTCTTGACCTTGGCAATCCCGCCCCGCAAGACCAGATCATTTTGAATCCGATACTTGCAGTTCCATCTCTGCTGACAGAAGGCTAAGTCGTCCCGCAGGGACTTCCGCTGTTCGGGGGTAAGGTCTGTCAGCACATCGATCGCATCGACCTCCCGACTCCACAGAAGATCGCCGGTGTCTGCGTCATAGCAGTTCAGTATTGGGAAAAGGGAGTGCCACCGGCATTCGCTCATCGCCAGAACTCGATTGCCCACGGGAACCGGACAGCCAGAACCATAATTAGGCATGGGGACCTTCCAGCGGATGTTCTTGCCGGTGGTTTCGTCCCAGGAGGTTGGCGGCGCGCAGTCGATGAAAACACCCGTCCCATCGCCCCGGTAGCCTATGCCGGTTTCCGGAACCTTTGCCGGTGGATGAAACGGGGTGCTTGGCCCGGATGACCAGACAGGTTGCTGGGCTCCGACGATCGCGGCCTGCACCATGATGAACACCGTCATCTTGACCAGCGACCTGGAGGTTGATTCTGCTTTGTGTGCCTTCATGAGAACGCTCCTTTTTCCAAGGGGTGAATTTCTTGCGGTCAGCGCAGACCTTTGTAGCCTTTCATCAATCAACGATGGGTGAACCTCGCTCGGATGGATAGGGCTGCCCGGCACGTCCCGGGCGGCATTTCTGCTGCAACCGAGATTTCCCAGTTGCGGTGAGCGTAGAACCGATCCAGGCTCGTTTGCACACTATTTTACCAAGGCGCTCTATGTTGCTCCAGCGAGTTTGTGGTTTCATTAGCCGACATTTCCCATTTGGACTGAGCCTGGAACCGATCCAGGCTCGTTTGGCCATCCATCTTACCACGCCCCCCCGCCCCCCCCCCCCCGTGTCCAGCGCCCACGCGGATTTTTGGCGTCCGCCAGCCCAGCCATTTTCGTTTGCCTCGAAACCGTACGATGTACCGCGCCTGGAAGGAATGCGGTCGTGGGCGCTCACGTCGCGGCATGGCACCCAGTTTGTCCCTCTTGCCGTTCGCATTCGGGAATGGATGCCGAGTCGGGCTCTACTCGCCGAGACACGCCAGGTGTCCATCCGTGGTGGTGACGAACACGCGTCCCGGCAAGGCCGCCAGCGACTGGAAGGCCGGTGCGCCGGGGAGTGCGACCTCCTGTTGTTTCTTGCCCTCCTCGCGCGAATACGTCCACATCATCCCCTTGGGAGACGCTTCGGTGGCGCCGGTCACGCCAGTCAGCAGTAACGCATCGGCGGTCACCATCATTCCGTCCACGCGGACGTCCGCGGGCAGGTCTGCGGACCAGACCTCGGACGCCTTCCTGTCGCCGGACAGCTTTCGGTGGAACAGGCGCGGCGGGCCGAAGGCGACGAAGCGGTTCTTTCCATTCGACCGGTCTGGATTTGGCAGACGGATTTCATGCTGAAACACGTCCGTGCGGTCCCACGTCGCCAGCAGACACGGCACGCCGGCATACTTGCAGCCGATCATGTTCTTTCCGTAGGGACTGTAGGGCAGGGCGCTGACATGCCGGGGCCACGGCGGGAAGAGCGTCAGCGTGGCGTCCATCAGACCGAGGCGGGAAGGTTCCAATATCGGCTTGCCGCTTTTGCGGCCCGGAGAAGCCTCCGGCGAAAACCGGCATCCTTGTACGTAAAACCCTTCTCCATCGCTCACTGCCAGATCGTTCTTGTGCCCTTTGTTCCGGGCCCACGCCGTCGCGCCGTCTTCGAGTTCGAACGCACAAAAGGCGATGCCCCCGTCCATGTCTCCGGTCCTGCCCGCACTGGCAAGAACCCGATTGCCTTCCACGACGACGCTGGCAGGCACGGGCCAGGCGGACTCGACCTGGCCATACGCGACGACAGACTGCTCGAGCGGCGCCGCGCGCGACCGCCAGACGAGTTGCCCGTCATCCGCGCGGAGGCAATATACCCAACCATCCCGGCAACCGAACAGGCACCGCCCGTGGTGAATTGTCGGCGGGCCGTCCACGCGGGCATCCGCGCGGAACGCCCATTTCATCTGCCCGTCGACCACCGATAAGGCGAGGACGCGATGCGTTTCCGAATCCGCGACATACACCAGACCGCCGGCGATCGTCGGCGCGGTCAGCCCCGCCGCGACCTGAGAGGCCCAACTGGCGCTCACAGGCCCCGACGGCAAGCCCGCAAGCTTTTTCTTCCATTGCATCTTCATCTGGCGGGGCGCGGGGACGTTCGTACAACTGCTCCGACAGGCATCGTGCCGATACATCGGCCAGTCCTCGGCCGTCGCGGCGAACGGCCTGTCTCCGCCCGGGCCTTTGATGACCGGACGCCCGGCGGTGAAGTCGGCATCCGTCGCGCGGACGCCTGCCGTGCCGAAGGCCGGGAATCCTTCCATGCGTCCGCCCGCCGAACAGCCGCACATCGCGGGACCGCTATAGAGCATTCCGTTGGCGACCATGCCTCCCTCCTGGCACTGCAAACGAAGGCCCAGAGAACGGGGGCGGTCGCCAGGCGCGGTCCCGCTGGCGAACGACATGGCCTGGACCACGAGGTTCGCCGTCACCAGCGGCGGAGTGCAATTGCCGTTCAATGCCTGCGGTGCGACGCCGATCAGTTCGCCGGTGGACAAGTCATGGAGCCTTCCACCTATCGCAACGCCATTTTTCCACGGAATGGCAATCCGCCCACCGCGACCGCCCGGCGCCTTCGCCGCTTGCGACCAGAGTTGTGCACCGTCCTTGGCCGAATAGACGACCACAAGGTCTTTCGATGCGGCGATTAGCGCCGAAGCGGTTGCGAATTCCGGCACGAGAGAGGTCGAGGAAGGCTTCACCGCCCAACGGCGTTGCCCCGTCCGCGAATCCAAGGCAATAAGCTCCTCCTGGTCGTTCAGGTAGATCGTATCGGCAGCCACCAGGAACCGGCCGCCAACACCGTCCTTGCGCCAGCGCAGCTCGCCGGTCCGCACCGCGAAGGATTCCATGACGGACTGCCCCCTGTCGCTCAATGCCGTAACGTAGAGG
>JBEKCP010000473.1:0-4779 GCA_050014815.1 Thermoguttaceae bacterium
GTACGTCTTTCATGGGTTACTCCGGTCCAAGACGGGCATACGCGGGATCACGCACAAGTCTTTCGTTGCCCGTTCATGCGAGACCATCCGTTGCTTGTCAACGGCACGTCGGGTCTCTGCCTGCCGCGATTTCACGACGCCCTTCACGACACGATCCAATTTCTTGTTGTCCATCCTATTTCTCCTTGGTGTATCCGCCGCAGGCGACCGGCCACTGTTTTCCCAACACCGGTCGCCTGCGGACCATTACCGTGCCCGACCCTGATGGGCACGGCGGAAGAGTTGGGGTTGATGACGGCGAATCGCCTCAATCGTGTTGGCGGCGTCCGCGTCATCGGTGCAATGGACGAGGTAGCTCGTCACGGTCGCCACGTCGCACGCGCCTGCCACCTTGGCAAGCTGCCTGGCGAGGGCGAACGTCAATCGGCCTGGTTGCGACATTTGTTGTTCCTCTGGGGTTCACGGTAAACAGTCTGCGCGTTGTCTTGCTCGACTACTCGGCGCACGGGGGTGTCTCATGGGCGATGCGCAACGGCTCGCGGCCGGCCTCGGCAATCGCGGCTTCGATGGCAGGCAGGGCGAGATCGACGATTTGATCGTAGTTCGGCAGGCCGGAGAGCTTCTCCACGAGCGCCTGACAGATGGCGGTGCCAACCGCAAACAGCGCGTGCCTGCCCAGCAGGTTCCCCATCTTTTCCTCCTGGCTGATTTGCAAGAGTTCCAGCTTGCCGATCGTGTGCAGCAATTGACCGGCGAGGCCCGCGTGCCCCTCATTGACGGCCACTTCCGCCAGCAACCGGGTCATGGCGATCTCTTCGGACAGGCTGGTGGCATCGGCCCGGCGAAACTCGTCGAGGCGCTTCGCCAGTTCTGGATCGTTCAACTTGAACACAACAGGTCTCCAAGAAATAGCCAAGGCCGGACATTCGGCCTTGTGGTTCGATGGATGATTCAGGACGCCACACTGGCTGAATCCTGAAGGTCAGACGTGCGGGTTGTCATCCTTGACCCCACGGCTCCGACTTGGAAGGGTTGATGAACACGCTCCGACGAGCAATCTGGATCGTGCCCAACTGGCTGCGCTTGCCAGGCGTCCAGACCTCGCACTCGACCCGCCCCGCCAGGGACTCGGCCGGAGTGGCGGCGAACTCTACGACATCCCGCAGGCGATTCCATTTCTGCTGCTCTGCCCTGTAAGCCTCCTTGTCGCCGCCCAATTCGACGCCACTGAGAGCCATTTGCTCGTCGAGTCCGACGGCCTGAATGATCTCCAGTGGTTCCGGTTGGTGATCGAGCCCGAAGGCCCCAGTCCACTTGTCTCCGCAAACCGTAGTGACGCGGACTTCGTAGAGCGAACTGTCAATGTGAATCTTCATCGGTGCTGTTCCTTCCGGGAGCGCGCCCGGCCGCTTGCCGGCAATGGCCGCCGGCTGACGTGGTTGGATGCGATGGGTGCAAAGTCAGTGGCTCGATACTCACTGGCTCACTGACGCTCGACGCCTGCGGGGAGAACCGATCGCTTGAAGTATTGGGCGTAGTCCGCGTAATCCCCAACTACGTCCAGCACATCTTCCAGCGTCATGCCCGCATCCTCATAGTTTCCCAGCATGAACGGCAGGGCCTCGGGACGGTTGCATTCGATGACGTGCGGAAGCTGCATTGCAAACCACACGTCGGCCAAACGCCTCCGGTCGGGGGTGGCGATGATGATGCGCTTACCCTTGGCATGGGCAAACCCCAACTCGTAGATCGTGCCGTAGGCGTCGGGCGTCGGCAGCCAAGCGTAGACCAGATCGGCCTTGTCGATGGCGGCCAGGCAGGAGGCGACAACCTCGGAACGGCCGTACTGGCGGTCAACGCAGTCGAAACCGCACATTCCGTGCTGGCTGCGGCCGTGGTAGCACCCGTGGTCGCAGGACACGAAATACGGCCCGACGTAATCGTGCCCGAAGACCGCGCCCGGCAAGATCGGCCAATCGCCGGGCTCGGCCTCGACTTTGCGCAGACCTTTCACGATTGTGTGCCGCCAACAGTTCTTCTCGACTTTGCCCGCCAGATAGATTCGCATGGATGTCGTCTCCAGGTGTCATGGTGCCAAGAACGTATCTGAACTTCGGGAGAGAATCGCCGGCCCCGCCCCGGGAAGGGAAGGGGCGGGGCCGGCTCCGACGCCAGCGGGCCGAGACGCTGGCGGTTGTCACGGCCGCGTGATCGTTATGAGTTTCTCGCCGTGTGACCTGCGAAAGCCGACCAGCACGCCTTGCGATTCCAGGGCCGTTTGCAGGGTCCGCAACTCCGAGACGAATTCCCTGATTTCGCGGTCGGCGGTGAAGGATAGCTTGACGGCCTCAGCCAATTCCTTCCCGGTGCCCTGCCACTGCTTGGGTGCCGCAAACGCCAGTACCTTCTGCGCGGCATCGGAACTCAGCAAGTCCTTGACCGCCGCCTCCCGCGCGTCCCGGTAAGCGCTCAAGATGCTTCCCGCCGGCAGGCCGGTGGCCGGTTCCGCCGCCGTCACCCACAACGCCCAGTCCGCCAGCCTGGGCAGGTTGTCCACCGTGGTATTGGGCAGGTTGCGGATGGCGGCGGAGACGGCCGCGTAGAGCGCGCCGAGAATCCTGGGCCGGGCCTGGCTGAACTCCCGCCATAGCTGGGCCTCCGGCTTCCGTTTCGCATGGACGCTGGGCAGGTCGGCCTTGATGGTCCGCGAACTCAAGTCGGCCGCCCGCACCACGTCCACGATCGACGTTGTTAGCACCGGGCGCTTGGCGAGAAACAGCGACGTGTCGCGGTCCTTGTATTTCGTCCGCCGTTCGGTCGCCCCGCCGGTCGCCAGACGGCAGAGGGCGTCGGAGAGCCAGGGCTTGATTTCCGAGACGTTATCAATGAAGTAGACCCAGCGTTGCTGGACCGCCAAGACCAAATCCTCATTGTTTTCCGGCGGCGAGCACCCTTTGATGATGCTCGGGTCGATCAGCATGAGGATCACGATGGCCAGACAGGTCTTGGCCCGCCCGTCCCCGCCAATGATCGACAGCACGGGGAGCGTCCCATCCGGTTGGAGCATCCCCAGGATCGCTCCTACGAGCAGCGGGAAGTCCTCGTCCTCCACGTTGACGAACGGGTGCAGGTCTTCGAGCGTGCCGCCGGGTTGTGGAACGGGCAAGGGCAGCATCTTGTCCGTCCGCACGAATCGCGCGGGGGCTTCCGTCTGCACGACCCGATAGCCGTCCCTGTCAATCTCGACCACATGCCGCTCGCGGTCCGCCAAGTCGATGTAGAGTTTGCCGCGGACGTGGGCCAGCCGAACGTAGACGGGAATCTCCTCGCCCTCCTCGACCGCCAGCGCGCAGAGCAAATCGGTCGCGTTCTTGACCCACTCCGCTTTGCACACGCGGCCGTGCGCCTTGTGGTAGCGGACCCGCAGCAAGCGGGCATAAGTGTCGCTGCCGATCAAGAGCGTTTCCTTGCGGTCGTGGCGGCTGACTTCCACGTAGGCAACGCCCTGCCAGTGAAAGAAGGCGTCGGTGGCCTGCGCATCGGACACGATGATGTCCGCATGGTCGATCTTCGGCTTCGCCGGGGCCTTGCCGACCACGCACTGCATGTGGCCATTGGCATTCTTCTTCCAACCCGGGCCGTCTTCGTCGGAGGTGTTGTAGCGCACGCACAGCCAAAGCCCGCCCTTGAGCGGGATCAGGCAACAATTGCGACCGGAAGCGCCGTCCTTGCCGCTGGCGCTGGTCTCAAACTCGCCCGGCAAGTCGAAATACTCGCAGAGTTCCGCGACATGGCACGTATGCGTCTCGAACAGGTGGGCTCTTTCGTTCCACTTGCCGTAGCCCTTGGCCTCCAGCCAAGCGATCTGTGCCTTGTGCTTGGCCCCCAGTTTGACCCGCTCCCGCTCCTTGGGCTCGGGTTCGCGTTTCAGTTCCGGCAATGTCGTGACCAGTTCGGTCGCATCTTTCAACGCTTCAAGTCCCTTCACTGTCTGCCCTCCACTTGGTTCGCCCAGATGTACTGCATCACGCCAAAGCTGCACACGTACTTGCCGATGTCCAAGCCCAAGTCGGCCGAGACCTTGGCCTTGATCCTCCGGCAATTGAAACTGTGGTCCCCGCGGGTCGGTGCCGGCAATGGATCGGCCAGCCGGACCAACCAATGCCGCCCGCGACTGCCCTTGCTGGTCGCGCTGAGGACGCAGGGCAGGCGTTGTGCCCACTCGTCCACCCGCGCGATGCCCGCTTCATCCAGCGCTTTGCCGCCATGCCCGAAATCGAAGTCGAAGTAGCAAGCCTCGGTCCGACCGGCCCGCCAGTTCCACCAGGACGTGCCGGCAACGCGGATCAGCGCCGGGTGAAAATCGACAACGCCGTCGTTGGACCGGATCGGCTTGCCGCGTTTGTCCGTGACGACCGTGCGGACGGGCCGCGGCCCATCGCTAATCACCGGCCATGCCCTGCCGTAGTCGTCCAACAGGTCGTCGTCCTTGACGGGCATGATCTGCGTTTCCAGCCCGCTGTGGTAAAAGGCGGCGTAGGGACTGCCCATCTCCCGCAGTCGCTCGGCCAGCCAGGCGGTCCAGCACGGGAATTGCGCGGGTGCCCCACGGGTGCCCCACCTTTCGGAACCTACTGACTTCACTTCCTTTTTATCTCTTGTTTTTTCATAAGTCTTAAAACAGGGGCACCCGATGGGCACCCGGACGTAAACGTGCTATTCCGAGCCTCGCCAGGACCCGCCGGAGACCGGCATCGTCGGCAGTTCCCACGCTGGGCG
>JBEKCP010000474.1:0-4773 GCA_050014815.1 Thermoguttaceae bacterium
AAGCGGCGAAACTGGCAAGAAGCCTTTGTGCAGGTCGCCGGGCAAACGGCGGTGCTTACGGGCGAGGGTACGGCCAAGCAGCTCGAAGGCAAGGGCTACAAGCCCGTCAAGGCACCCGAGGGGATTATTAACGCCGCCGCTCGGTACGGTGTGCAGACTCCGGCCAGCGTGCTTTCATCCGATGAGATGTCCGGGCGGATGGTCATGGAGCCGACTGACTCTGCACAGGCCGCCGTCAACTTCATCTGGAACCTCCTCGAATCCTGCGGCCTTAATAACGGGAAGGCCAAGCCGCCGGTCAAGTGCTTCACGTCGCTCCTCGACGGCGGGGTCATGCTCAACGGTTATTATCGGGATGGCGTGGTGTTTATTAACATCGACTTGGCCCCTGCCAGTGTTTCCGACGTCGGAAAGTTGCCCGACCGGCTCCTGCATGTAGCCCTTGAAGAACTGGCCCACTACGTCACCGGGGCCACCGACAACAGCCGGGACTTCCAGAACTACCTGCTCGACTTGGCGGTGAAATTGAGCCGGGTGAAACAGGAGGCGTTATGAACAACGTGCTTATCCCTTGCCAGTGTTGCGGGCAAATGCTGCCACAGACTTGGAACTGGTTTATCTGCGACCAGTGCGGTTTTCGGGTTTGTCCGCACTGCCTCGGCAAGCACAACGGCCCCTATGGCACTGGGGGCTACAAATGCAGCCGGTGCCCATTCGGGCATCTGGAAATGAAGACCGCATAGGACGCAATCTGCTGGGGTTGCCGTGGTGTTCGCCGCCTTTGTCCGACTATCGGACAAAGGCGGCTCCCTGCGATCTCTGTCCTCCCTGCGCCCATTGCGCCCCCCGCCCATCTCGGTTCACTCCGCCCCCCGCCCACCTCGGCGACTGATGTCATTAAAGAGAACCCACGACAACAGGAGCCGAACAATGATCCGCAACGACCTCTACCAGAGAATCACCGACCAGATCGTCGCCCAATTGGAAAACGGCGTAGCCCCCTGGCAACGGCCTTGGGCGACAATTGGCGGCGGATTGCCAACAAACGTCGTCAGCCGCAAACCCTACCGGGGCATCAATACGCTGCTGCTCTGGTCGGCCGCCGAGGAACACGGCTATCAATCGCCCTTGTGGGCCACCTACCGCCAGTGGGATGCGCTGAGCGGCCACGTCAACCGGGGCGAGCGTAGCACGAAGATCATCTTTTGGAACGTCACCCGCCAGACGGTGCTGAACGAGAACACGGGCGAAGATGAGGAGCAACGCCGCTTCTTCTGCAAGGAATACTCGGTTTTCAACCTCGACCAGTGTGGCGGGGAGGCCCTGAATCGGTTCCGGGCTCCAGTTCTTCCGCCCCGAGACTTCATCGACTTCCAGCCTGCCGAAAAGGCAATCGCCGCCACGGGGGCGGAGATCCGCCACGGTGGGAACCGGGCTTACTTTGACACGCTACACGACTTCATCCAGCTTCCGATTAAAGATGCCTTCGCTTCCTCGGCAAGTTATTACGCCACCGTTCTTCACGAGCTCTCACACTGGTCGGGCCACGAATCTCGCCTGCGCCGTATCGACAAGCTGGCCCGGTTCGGAGACCAACGGTACTCAGCTGAGGAATTGGTTGCCGAGCTTGCTGGGGCCTTCCTGACGGCATCGCTGGGAATCCCCAACGAGCGCACCCTCGACAATGCCGCTGCCTACCTGGGCCACTGGCTGGAAGTGCTCCGGTCGGATAACCGAGCGATCTTCACCGCCGCCACGGCGGCCAGCGCTGCGGCCGATTACATCCTGGACTTCAGCCGCCAGGTGGAGGAACCGGCGGAAGAGCCGGAGGCGGTGCCCTTCTGACGTGGGTTCGCAAGCCCGCCTGATGTCTTATCTGTCGAAGGGAGAAACAGAATGAACGGTATCTTGATCGGTCGCCCCAGCACGCCGTTTTGGGAACTGACAGCGCCCGGTGGCCTTGTGCAGAACCAACTCGGCTACTTCTGCGCTCCCAACGCCGCCGATGCCTCGTATGCCCCGGCGCATCGCATCGAGGACTTCATCGCCTACGGCTTCCTGATGTCCTGGCTTGCACCGGATGACTTCGACCTTTGGTGGAGGTTGGAACAAGAGGACATCCAGTGGTTGCGGGAATACTTCCTCCGCAGCCTGGAGACGGTCCTGCTGGGCATCTACATGGGCGCTGTGGAAATGCCGGAAGGGGACAAGCCCTACACCGACTTCGATGGTGGCGATTACGACAGCCTGAACGTCGGCAACAGCGATGAGGGCGAGAATGAAGAGGTCTCCCTCCAATGGTTCCCGGCGCAAGTCGGAGCCGATGGCGTCCTGGCGATGGACCTTGTTTGCTCGGTTATGGCGAGCGCCGACAGCAACGCCACCGGCGGCGACCCCGTAACCATCTGGCTGGGCAAAGACGCCTACCGGAACCGGGCAAGGGTCCGGGCCGCCATCGCTTGGGCAAGGCGGGTCAACAACCTCGACAAGGCCGGGCCGGAGCCGAAGGAGTGGCGCAAGCTGAGGGTGCCTACCGCAAGCATTCCGGCCAGTGTCGGCAGTTGCGGGGAGTTCACCCGCTGGGCGCAATCAGCATGGGACGACTGATGTCGTTGCGACGGGAGGAAACGATGAACAAGAACCTGCTTGCCGATGCAAAAGCGATGGGCCTGACCGTTCGGCAGATCGCCCAGGCGAAACGAGAAGGGGTAACGAGCCCTCTCGGACTGCGGCGGATCGAGAAGAACAGCCGGAGCAACGCCAACGAGAGAGCCCTGGCACGGCTGATGTCCCAATAACGTCAACTGGCACGGGAGACAGATCATGGCAAGGGCCATCGAGTTGGTTGAAACACGGGAGGGTTGCGCAATCTTGGAGACGCATCCACGGTACAAGGTTCTCTTGCGGGGCGAAACGGTAGCCGAGTTGTACTTCAACATGCGGGGGTATGTCGGCACCCTGCCCACTCCGAGAGGCACCCAACTCTACATCGGGGAACGGGGCATCAGTGCCTATCGCAAGGCAGTCGCCCAACTCAATAAGGAATGGGCCGAAGCCAACAAGGCAGCAAACCCGGCAACGTAAGCCACTGATGTCTTGATCGTGGGCAAACGAAACGGAAGGACACAACCATGATCGAATGTCACCGCTGTGGATCATTGCTGAACCACTGGGGGGAACCCCACGAGTGTTTCCCTTCTCCCCCCACACCCAGCGACAGGATTTCCTCGGGCATGGTCGGCGTCAACAACGTCGGTTTCTGGCAGGAACACCACCGGCGTATGCGGGAACTGCTGGCGAGCCGCCCGGACCTTAGCTTCTCGGAAGCAGTTGGGCTGGCGACCACCGCCGCTCCGGCTCTGGTGAGGGCGGCCTGATGTCCTTTTGGAGACGGAAGATGATGAAACGGGCTTCAACTCTCTGGCTGGCGCTGCTGGGAGCTATCGGCATCATGGTCCTCTGCTCTTTCGGCGCACCACCTACCGAAGAGCGTGCCGCAAGGGCCACCTTCCTGGAACGGCTGAAACCGGGGCAGTCGGTGACCCTCACAGACAAGGATGGCCGCTACGAAATTGGCATGTTTGCCGAAAGCATTGGGCCGCTCAGTCACAACGTCGTCGAGATCGGCCAGGATTTCGTTGTATTACGGGACATCGCCAACATCACGGACACGATTGTGCCCGTCTACTCCATCAAGGCAATACGAGTCCTTCGTGTCGGCGGCAAGCAGCGTAGCGACTGATGTCCTGTTGTCGGAAGGAACACGATCATGCCACGTCCGAAATCCAAGCGATTGCTGAAAGCCGAGGAACGATTCCAGGCCGCTGTCACGACCTATATCGTGAGTCTGGGCGCTCGTCCTGGCATGTTCTACGACTACGAACTGGACACTCCGGTCGGGGTGCTGCATATCAGCGTCTACGGTGATTGGGTTGCCACACGATTCGCCGACCCCGCCCGTGGAACGGAATTCACGAAGACCTGCGGGCATGCCTGCAACCCCTACTCGGGGAAGTGGAACTTCCATTTTGGCGACGGTACGGCGGCATCGCTCGCCCCGGAAACGGTCCTCCCGCAACTCGACCACTTCTTCGACTGCCTGTTGCACTGGGAGGCCGTCGCCGCCTGACGGCTGATGTCCTCTGCACAGGCACACCACACACGAGGTAAACGATGTTCCACTGTTTCTCATGCGCCGCCCGCCACACGGATGGCTCTGTCGAGGGTTTCCTTGGCTTCGGCTTCAGCGACTACTCCGCCCGGAAGGATTGCGTCGAGCAGGTCCGTCGGAGGCTCTCGGCCATTTCAGGCACACCGCAGGCGGCCGACGAGAATACGTTGATCTACTCGGAACGTGACTTCACGCCCGAGGAGATGGAGCAGGTCCGCCGGGACTGGGCCAGGGGGCTGCGATACGCCCCCGATGGCTCTCGCTATCCCGCCTGATGTCCTGATGGTGACACCCACCACACGACACCGGAGAACCGACCATGGCTTGCGGACACGAAGATTGGCCCTGCTGCGGCTGCGGCGACGACCTGGAACATTATGACGACGGCGACATCTGCCAGGGTTGCGGCGAACCCGAGCCGTATTGCGTCTGCGGCGAGTACGAGGACGACGGCGACGACAGCATGGACGGAGACCACGAGAGCGCCTTGGCATCGGCAGGGTGGGGGATGGACGAAGATTATCTGCCCGGCGGTTCCGAGGATCTCTGCTGCGAATAGGTGGTTGGTGTCGGCGGAGGGAGCCCCACTCACCGGCCGTGCC
>JBEKCP010000475.1:0-4769 GCA_050014815.1 Thermoguttaceae bacterium
TCGGCAAGCCATTGCATCACCTGGAGCATATCACCGCGACAGCCGCCGATGCCGTGTACTAATAACACGCCACCCCGTTGCCGAGCGTCCCGGACCACCCAGGCCCCAATTTCCTGATGATCAATCGTGTTCAAGCGAAGATTTGCTACCTCACCCCACGAAACGTGAGGTGGTGTCTCGGGAAACGGAGGACGGACTCGCCGGGTGAGCTGCCAGGCGACCCGGGCCGAGGCCCCGAGCCAAAGGATCAGCCCGGCCAGAACGATGAACAGCAGGGCCCATCGTTTCCTAGGAAATCGCATAGTAGCCCCTGAAGGTTGATGCTTGGTCACTCTGGACGGCAGATGGTTTTGACACTTTCATGGCCTCGCGTTCAGTGACGCCAACGACAAGCATATCCAACGGTTCGCCTGCCCGACGCCGCCCCGCCCGCCGGGGCCAGTGCCGGGCCGCCAGGTCATTCTACTACGCCACGGCCGTCTACACCACGCTCGGTGGCGTGGCCGAAGTGCCTTGGCGGGTGGGGTTGGCTGCTACCTTTCGATCTTGCAGTTCGGCAACGCCTGCTGGAGCTTCTTCACGCCGTCGTCCGTGACCTTGCTGCCTTTGAGGTACAGCCCCTGAAGATGGCTCAACCCCTTGAGTTGCTCAAGTCCGATGTCGGATACCTTCGTATCCATTAGCGATAGCCAGCGGAGATTCGTCAGCTCGCTCAAATACACCATGCCCGCGTCCGTGATCCCATCGCTGAGAGATAGCGACTCCAGCTTCGTGGCCTTCTTGAGGTGCGCGAGGCCCGCATCCGTTACTGGGGTTCCCCTGAGATCCAAATACTGGCACTCGCCGAAGCCTTCGAGGAGCGGCAGGCTCTCATCGCTGGCTTGTGCGTAGGCCAAGTTTTGACGGTACTGCGGCCAGAACTTTGCATGGTAGCCTTGGCCAACAGGTCCTGTGGCTGCCAGTCGTTCCCAAATCCAGGTGACGGTGCTCAGGTCCACGTTGTTCTGGGAGTGTGCCTCGAAATCTTCGGCGAGACGCTTCATCTCAGCAATGCTCACATGTTCCGGCGAGCAGCAGACATTGCCGTAGGCTATGCCCGCCCATGTCGTCGCGGTCTCCCAGGCTCTCGGCGTCACGTTATTCGGGCGTCGCTCTTCCATGTGTACGATGATCGCTTGCCCCTTCGCGCGATAATGTGCGAAGATGGCCCATTTGGTGATATGCAAAACGAACAGCGCAGCCACAACAACAACGCCAAGAACCGCCAAGCAGAGTATGGCCCGTCTAGCCCAAGCTCTCCGGTAGCCATTTGCTCTCGTAGCCATTTCGAGTCACCTGACTAACATCTCAAGTCGCCAACGGCTACCGCAGCCGTCGCCGCAGCTTCCATCCCTCAATGGTCTGAATCCCCAGTCAATCTACCATCTTCCCACGGCCTGCACCGCCGGGAGACGACTCGCTCTGCGGCCGAGCCCTGTTAGCAAGGGCTTCGTTTCGACGCAGAACCTCGGGGGATTACAACGAGCACCAGACCAGCACAGGCCAATATCGCTAGCGGGACCGCTACGGGCCAGTTCGGGGACATTGAAACACGGTATTCCTTCCACTCGACATGGGCAGTTTCGGACAAGTTGTACTGTAATTTGAGTTCGCCAGGCACGTCCCAATCAGTCCGTGAGAAATTGAGCCGGAGCCAAGCAATCGCAATCTCGGATGCCGCGTCCGCGCCAAGCAGTCGGTATAGCCTTCCACACCAGGCACCCAAGAACCAGTCGCCGTTGCGTTCAGCAAGCCAGAAGCTGTTGCCAGTGAAGCCACCCCCATCGCGACGTTGACCAGCGCAGACAATTCGGTCGTCACCGCTGTCGAGGGGCATGGCGGTGACGAAGTATCCTGCCGCCTCCACAGCAGACACAGCAGGCAAGTATTCGCTACGTAACTTCATTCTCGAATTGGCCAACGGGACGCCCAGTTCGTCGCCGCAGACGACGACGAAGCGGCTCTGCGAATGGGCGTTGTTGGTAAATACTCGGCGAAGCCGAGACTTCCACTCATCGTTTCCCTCGGGAGAGCCCCTGCTTGTTCAACGCCGTTTGCACTTTGCTCCGCAACCGCGCCCACTCGTCTTTGGTCCAGAATTCGGTCGGTCGGTCGTCGAATCGCAAGAGTGAAGCAATCTGCATGGCGGCATAGTCCCGAACTTCGATCTCCGTGATCGTAAAGGCCGCGCAGGGACCTTCAAAGAATCCTCCGCCTGCTACCCGAACCTCGGTGTCGCCCAGGAACGCCGCTAAGAACGTCAACCGCCGCTCCTGGTTCGTGTCGCCGGTCGAAGAGTAGGTCATGTATTCCAGCATCTGCAATCTCAGCCCCACGGCGGCACGCTTGACAGTTTTCAGATACTCCTTCCATATCTCGTCGTCGTGCAATTCCGTTACCACCTGGGTGTAGTATGCGGCGCTGCATTTCCAATAGGGCTCACTGACATCGGTCGGTAGTTTGGCGAGAATCGGATGAAGCAGGGCAAGACACCGTGGTTCGTCCAACCTGGCAAGCCGCTGAAGGACATACCGCTGCTGCCGGTAGTCTCGTAGTCGCTGGCATAATCCGGCCAGCGCATCATTCTTTTCCTGTCGTCCCAGTCTTGACCGTACGATGGCGTCCACAAGGGCAAATAACTCAAGATCTGTCGTTGCCTGCGCCGGGACCTTTGAGCAAATGGCCAAGAGTGCTTGCGGATACTTCTCCCCGAGAATCCACAGTGGAACATCGTGGAAATCAGCGATCTTGGCAGATTTCATGCTGACTGCGGCTCTTTCAAAAAACAGTCGCTCGGTCTCTTCGCCATTTCCAAGCGAGTTCACGGTCTTGACGTCCTGCGACCCGCCCATCTCCGACAAGAGCCGCTTTGCCAATTCTCCCAATCGCATCCGCTCCTCCGGTGCGTTCATAATTGCCGGACTGACGTGGCGGGTCAGCCGCCGGTCATCGACCAGTTTGGCCAGATCGGGCATCGCTTTGATACCTCGCCGGAAAATCTCGCGGGCGGGCCGGTCGGCTTTCACATCATAATCGTTGAAGAATCCCAAGTGTCGGAACTCGCCCGTTCGATTCCCCCAGTCGATCAGGAGGGCCTCGACCGAGGCTTCCGGTGCCTTCGTTGCCTGGGCGGTCAAGCCCAGATCACGAATGAACTGGCTGCGGCGATACGGATAGAAGTCACTCGGGGCGTCTGAGAAGAGAACTGGGAACTCTTTTTGCAGTAGCAGCAGCTTTTCGTGGAAAGAGTTCAGGTCCGCATTCTCCGCGAGGGTCGCGTGATAGAAGTGCTGATAGAGGCAACGCGCCAGCAGCACGCCGGGGTTGGTTCGCAGGTCTGCCACATTCTCCAATGCGTTCTCATCGTCGAAGAACTCGGCGGCCTTCAGTTGGTCCCAAAGTGCCTTGGCGTCGTCCGTTGCGCCCCGTTGGGCCAACTGGACCGCCGTGACGAACGACGACAAATTGGTGCAGTCCAACACATAGCCCTTCAGCGTCGGTTTCGGTGCGACAAGCGAATAGGGCCGGGTTGCGGGGCGGAAGTCGGCGTCGGAGGCGACCACCCTCTCCTCGGAGCCTATCAGAAGACGCGCTTTGCCCTGTGGCAATCGTTCAAGTAGGAAAGCAGGGCGGTAGATCCCGGGATCGTGGCTTGTTGAAGACGAGCCGATCAGCGTCGTCCATTCTGTGTTGCCGAGGACCAGAGGGGCGTCTTTCGGGGGTAACGGAAGTCGGTATCGTTCCGCAATCTTGGCAAGTTCGGAGAAATCCGGCTCATGGACTGACTTGCCTGACTGACGCTGCTCGCCACGAGCGGTGGCGGCACAAAGGAGAATGCAACATGCCCATCGCAAATACAGGGTCATCATCTCTTGCTTTCCAGGCCAACGGAACGACCAATGCGTCAGCCGCCAGGCTGATCCGCCGAAGGCGGACCTTGCGGCCCGTCCGGCGTTGGCGGCTCAGGCGTGGTATTAGCCTTCGGTTCGTCGGGTGGGCAAATCCATCGGAAGAACAACTTGCCGCCGAAGGCCAGGTAAACGCCCAAAGCGCCGTAAACCAGGACTGCCAGAACTGAATGCCACAGCGTAGTCATCGCAAGAGCATACATCTGACCGCGCCAGGGGCTGTCTGCTGGCTCGTTTATGTAATTGCAGGCTTGAAGCAAAGCGCCCGCCCCCGCCAAGAGCGCAAAGATGGCCTGTACGAGGAGATAGATGCCAAAGATGCGAATCGCAACCCAGATATAGTCGCGTTTTTCCATACGTACTCCTGCCGCGCTTTCCTGCGTTCGCCGCCCCCAATGGTCTTCTGAACCGTTCGGTCTCCACCGGGAGAGTCTGAAACTAAACTCCGTTCCCGTGGGCTGCGAGAACCTCCTCACCGCACCCTCATTGTACTCCACACAAGGGGGGATTCAAGATACGTTTAGCCCTACCCCCCGCTGCTATTACGTCGTGCCGGGCGCGCCAGCCGAAGGTCAAAGTCAGCAATCTTCGCTGCTTCCGGTCAGAAAGCCGTCCTCACTGCTCTTTCCCTCCGGATATGGACGATTTTCGTTGCGGGTTGAAATCGACGCTCCCGACCGTGACGTGATCGCCTGCGTGTTGGAGCCGAACCGTCAGTGACTGATGCTGTTCATTGGCCCGGCCGTAGTTCGTGAAGACGTCCACCTGGACGGTGACGGGCGTCAGGAGCGTGTTGGGCCCGGCAAAGAAGTCGCAGGCCTC
>JBEKCP010000476.1:0-4752 GCA_050014815.1 Thermoguttaceae bacterium
GCTGTTCGATATTGAACTGCAGCGGCGGCAACGACGCCTGGTCCCAAGGGGACCGGACGTCGGCTTTGATGAATCGCGTGGTCTCCGCATCGGCATTCTCCAGTTCGGCGTTGCCGGGCCCATACCATCGCGAGACGCCGCTGCTGCCGGTCAGCGGCAGCGGAGACTGGGTCGAGTAGCAGATGATGGCGTCGTCGAGGCCGTGCCGCCGATCGAGCCACGTCATCGCCCGATTGTAGACCCACGACTGCCGCATGCCGTTGTAGGGCTGCTTCTTGCCGTCGCGGACCCAATACACGTCGCCGCCGTCATAATCATGCACCGACGTGGGGGCCAGGTCTTCCGCCGCCGCAGCAGCGGCAAAGGCGAAGAAAAAGACTATTAACAGGGAGACCCACACCGTTTCGCCGCGTCCGTTCGTGCATCGCGGGAAGCTGATCGGGTGGAGAGCAAGGCGGGACGGGTCAGGCGGGGCCGGGACAGAATCGGCTTCGCAGCGGCTTGCCAGTAGTCCATTGTGCCTTCGCTGGGGGTGGTGTGCAAGTAAGTGTGACGATTTCGTTGGCGGCATCTGTGACGATCGCGGCTGGCCAGAAGCTTCAAATTCCTACGCAGCCCTCTCAGAACTCCCGCAGGAGTTCGAGGAGCCCGCGGTCGAGCTTGTGGCCGTGGAAGTCTTCATAGCCAGCGTCCTCGCGCTGGCTGTCGAGGATCCCGAAACTGCCCCGGAGGTTCCATAAGGCCCAGCCCCAGCCGGCGTCCTTCCAGAGACCCAAGAGATCGCGGGCCCAGCGGAGCACGACGTCGTGCGGGGTCTTGTTGAACGCCCCCCACTCGCCCACGTGGACTCCGACGCCCTGCGGCTGGAGCTTTTTCCACGGGGCGATCCATTTCTCCTGGAGCCAGTCGCGATCCTTCAGCTTTCCGCCTTCCCGCAGCGGCCAGGTCGGGGCGGCGAACCGCTCGCCGCCGACCCAGGAAGCCTTGTAGTGCGAGAGTTGGATGGGCTCGTAACCGCGGGTGCTCTGGGCGATGCCCAGGTCCGCAAGCGAGAAACTGGGGATGCGGCCGTAGTCCAGGCCGTCGGCGATAACGAGTCGCTGGGGGTCTTCGCGCCGGATGGCCGCCGTCACCCGCCGGACGACCTTTGCGTATTTTTCCTCGCTCGTGCGGGCCGGCTCGTTCACGAGGTTGAAACTCAGCCGGCCCGACGGGATGCCGCGATACCGCCGTGCGAACTGCGACCACTGGAAATCGAACTGCTTCTGCGCCTCCTCGCTCTCCCAGAGATTGAGCCTTTCCGGCGGCCTGGCCACGGTGTAGCCCGGGGCCCGGTGCAGGCAGAGGTTCACGTGGACGCCGTGCTTGCGGCCCAGCTCGACCGCCTGGTCGATCTCGCGGAGGACCTTTTCGTCCAGCTTGCAAGGGTCGCCCGGGTCGGTCCAGCAGCGGTAATCCATCGGCAGCCGGACGAAGTCGAAACCCCACTGGCGGATCCACTCGAAGTCGGATTCAAGGAAGGGGCCCTGGCGCCCGCTGGTGAACTTTTCCAGCAAGTTGAAGCCCCGCCATCGCGGCACTTTCCTGGCAAGCGGCGTGGCCGCTTCCGGCTCGACGGCGCCACTCAAGCCGGCCCCGATCGCGGCGGCCCCCGCGGCGGCCGCACTCAGGAAATCGCGGCGTTGCATGGTAGTGTCCCCAAAGAGAAACTCATCAGAACTCCAGGCCGAGCCCGTGCAGCCGGTGCTGGGTCTCCGCCATGAGGGCGTCTTCGGCGGCCTCGTCCGGGGCCTCGTATGTGACCGAGAACCGCAAACAGGCCCCGGCATCGTCCCAGGGGACCGTGCAAATCGAGTGCTCGGTGATCAGGTACTGCGAGGCGGCCTCGGCGGTCGGGAATCTCGGGGAGCCGGCGGCGCCCTTCGGGCTGGGCGTGTAGAGGAAATAGCTGCCGCCGGGCATGCGGCAGTCGAAGCCGCACCGGCCAAGCGCGGCTACCAGCTTCTCCAGCCGCCGGCGATACTTCCGGCACGTCTCGCGCGGGATCGCGGGATCGTCCAACGCAGCGGCCGCCGCCTTCTGGATGGCGATAAACTGGCCCGAGTCGCAGTTGTCTTTCACGTCGGCCAGCGCGCGGACGATCCGTTCGTGGCCGCACACCCACCCCATCCGCCAGCCGATCATGTTCCAGCCCTTCGAGAGCGAGTGGACCTCGACGCCGACTTCGCTGGCCCCCGGGACCTGGAGGAAGCTCAACGGCGGCGCGTCGTAGCTCAGCATGACGTGGGCCGCGTCCTGCACGACGACCACCTGGTTCTCCTGGGCGAACTCGATCACCCGGCCGTAGAACTCCCGCGTCGCCGCGCGGCCCGTCGGACTGTTCGGATAATTGATCACCAGGAGCTTCGCCCGGCGGCGGATGCCCGCGGGGATCGACTCCAGGTCGGGCAGGAAGGCGTTTTCCTTGCGAAGGGGCAGCGGGTAGACCTCGCCGCCGTAGTACTTCGTGTGCGTGCCGGCCACCGGGTAGCCCGGCACGGTCATCAGCGTCACGTCGCCCGGGTTGATGAACGCCGCCGGCAGCATGGCCAGCGCCGGCTTGGTGCCGATCGAGTGGTTGATCTCCCGCACCGGGTCGAGCTCGACCTGGAACTGCCGGCGCATGAATCGGGCGACCGCCTCCTTGAACGCCGGGATGCCGTTGTCGGCGTAACCGCGGTTCTCGGGGCGGTTGATCTCCTCCGCCATGACGCGGCGGACCGACGGGGCCGCCATCTCGTCGTTCTCGCCGATGCCGAAATCCAGCAGTTTCCGCTCGGGATGTTCGGCCAGCGCCTTCCGCTTCGCCCGCTTGATCTTCTCGAACTTGTAGATCTCGGTCCCCTTGCCGTAGCCGGGGCCGCCGATGCGGTCTGCAAACAGGGCTTGAAAGTAGGGATCGGACATGCGTCGGAGAAGGGGCTGGGGGCCAGGGGCTAGGGACTAGGGGTTTTGGAAAGCCCGCCGACTGCGTCGGCGGGATTGCCTGTGGCATCGGGCGGCGTTAGGGAACTTGGGCAGTATACCTCAATTCCATGATTCTAGTGCCGCGGGCCGGCCCTGGCAACCGGGGGGGTGACTCGAGCCGTAGGGCCGTTCACGGCCCTTTCCGCGGAGCGGTATTAGGCTCGGCGGCAACAATGGCCACTTCTTGCAACTGCCTTAAAGCACGGTAGTTACGACACTTAACCCATTTTACTTTGGGCACGAAAGAGAAGCAATAGGCAGGCTTTGGAAGTCTTTGCGTGCATGAAGCGTGCAGAGCGGTGGGGCGTCGAGCTGCGCGTGCCCGGCTGTTCCATCCTACTTTTGCCTGTCTAGTTCAACCACGCGAGTAACGTTCTTGATAGCGCCTTGCCAGGCGCTAAAGTGTCCCGTGAGATCCTTGTCGAACGTGCCCTCGATCAGTACGTACTTTCGGTCATACTCGGTAGGCCCAGCCAGACCGTTGTAGGGCACCGCGGCTTTGTTAAAGAATACGCAGAAGCCATTTCGCGTTATGCCGTACTCTGCGTCGTCCTTGGAGAGGTAGATTGCAGTGCCCTCGAAGCGAACGTGGAGGTAGCCTTCAATCTGGACGTTCTTGCCGTGGTAGCGGCCGCGATGCGCCAGGATTTGCACAATCGACGCCTGGCATTCCTCGTTGGGGTAACACTTCAGTTCGCCGAGAGATACCTCCCGCGGCTCCGCTTTTTCTGTGGGGCCTGCGGCGGGTCCCGGGGCGGAGTCTGATTTCTGCGCATTGCCCCGCGGGGCGTCCCGACCTCCGCAGCCAGCCATACATATCGCCAGTAACACGGCGGCGGTCGCCGCGAGCAACGACTGCCCGAGACGGCCAATGGTCGAGGGTTCATTCCCGAGGCGGTGCTTTCGGCTTGTACTCATAGGTCTTTCCGTCGGTGTCGATAATCCAGACCGAGTAGTGATCTTCGGTCTTGCCGTCCGGTTTGCGATCGAAATATCGAAGCATCACGCCGGGAACGTCGTTCTTCTTGCATTCCGCGCCGTCGCCGCCCGAGGGCCACGGGTCGCCGTCCTGGGGGTGCGTGTGCCAGTCGAACTCGATTCGATCGTTCGGATCGGCCTTGCCCTTCGCATCGAGGTCAATCTTTCCGTCAGGCCCGGGTTTTGGAACAACGCCGCCGTGCATTTTATCGGAGCCCCACCATTTGTACGGCGAATTCGTCGCCCCGAAAAGCTCCTCTCCGAACTGTCCTTGGACCTTCTCCCAACTCTTCTTCGTGACGCACTCGTAGGATTTGTACGGTTGTTCGGCCTTTGGGTCTTTGGACTTGAGAATGACCCCGAAACGCTCGACCTGCTTGGTGTGCTTGGCGGCGTCCTTGAGCTTGTCCAGGAACGAAGGCAATATGCGATCCAACTCGCGTGCCCGCGGGGACGCCTCGGACGGCGACTTCTGCTCGGGGGCGGAACCCGGCGAATCACTGGCGGTTGCCCCCGCGGTCCATCTGCCCCGTTCGTCTCTCGGTTCATCCGGGTTGAACCCGGCCTCGTGCAGCGTATCGGTCTGGCAAGCGCTCGGGATGCCAACAAACTGAATCGCATCGAGTAACTCGTCGGCGGGAACGCCCGCGGCCCGGGCGCGAAGGATGGCCGCGGCGAGCCCTGGCTCGCCTTGCCGGCGGTTTTCGCCAAGAATGGCTGCGGCAAACGCGCCTGCCGCCGCGCGGTCCGGCTGCTCGGTAATAGCTG
>JBEKCP010000477.1:0-6880 GCA_050014815.1 Thermoguttaceae bacterium
CGTCCCGTGACGGCCGCCACCGTGCAGCGCCCGGCGACTTGGAGGGAAAAATGGGCAAGCTGCCGGCAATCTGGAGAAAGTTCGGCCCTGGTGGCCTAACAATTGTGATTTGCGGCACTAGTGAGACGTTTCCCAGCGCGAAACGTCGCGTTTCAGCCCGCGCAAGCCGTATTATGGACGAGCTCGACGGAGCCCAGAGGCAACAGAAGCACGAGATACGCCGGTCGGCACGTGCCCGACGCGGTCGGCAGCCGGACCCGGAATCGGTCAGCCTCCGGATTTTCGACCGGCTCGTCCAAATGCCGGAATACCTGGCCTCGCGGACGCTCCTGACGTATATGAGCTTCCACAGCGAGGTTTCGACGCGGCAATTCCTGGCCGCCGCCCGCGCCGATGGAAAACGCCTGGCGGTTCCCTACTGCGTCGGCGACCGCCTGGAGTTGTTCCGGCTCCAGGATGGCGACGAGTTGGCCCCCGGCACCCTCGGTATTCTTGAGCCGAGGCAGGAGCTTCGCGGGCGGGCGGACCGCCGTCTGGACCTCGGGGAACTGGACTTGATCGTCGTTCCAGGCCTGGCCTTCGACCTCCAGTGTGGGCGGATCGGCTACGGCAAGGGCTATTACGATCGGCTGCTCCGGCAAATCTCGCCGGAAACTGCCGCGGTCGGCGTAGCCTTTCACTGCCAGATCTTTCGGGAGGTTCCGGTCCTGGCCTATGACGTCCGCGTGGACAAGGTGGTTACGGAGACGGACGTGTACGAGCGGTCGCGGCCGCGGTTTGACGGAACCGTGATATGGGTGTAGGTTATGCTTTAGCGTAACATGGTTCCATCGTTATGCTAAAGCATATCCTGCTTGTTTGCGGGTTAATGCCCCTCGAATATGGGGGCGAAAGCACATCATGCCCGTCGGCTCGGTTGCAGACTTCCTGGCGGTGCTCGACAAGAGCAGGCTGTTGGGATCGGAGCAGATGGCCGGCGCCCAGCGCCTGGCCGAAGGCGCCGCCGACCCTGCCGCGCTTGCCAAGGCGATGGTGTGCGAGGGGCTGGTGAGCCGCTGGCAGGCCGCCCAGTTGCTGGCCGGGCGGGCCTCGTTCTTCCTCGGCAAGTACAAGCTGATCCAACTCCTGGGC
This sequence comes from Thermoguttaceae bacterium, assembly GCA_050014815.1. GTDB lineage: Bacteria > Planctomycetota > Planctomycetia > Pirellulales > Thermoguttaceae > JBEKCP01. The sequence goes on from JBEKCP010000477.1 coordinate 1,132, forward strand.
CGCGGCGGGATGGGCAGCGTGTTCCTGGCCGAGCACGTCACCATGAACCGCCGGGTCGCCCTGAAGATCGTCCCCCGGCACATCGCCGACAATCGCGCATCGCTGGAGCGGTTCTTCGCCGAGGCGAGGGCCATCGCCGCGCTGGATCATCCCAACATCGTCCAGGCCTACAGCGTCGACAACGAGTGCGACCGCTATTTCATCGTCATGGAGTACGTCGACGGCCAGGACCTCCAGCACATGGTCGAGGTCGAAGGCCCGCTGGGTTTCGACCGCGCCGCCGACTACATCCGGCAGGCGGCCAACGGGCTGGGCCACGCCCACCAGCGCAAAATGGTCCACTGCGACATCAAGCCCTCGAACCTGCTGGTCAATCCCCAGGGGGTGCTGAAGATCCTGGATATGGGTCTGGTGCGGTTGGGAGGTCCGCAGGAGGGCGCCGCCGTTCGTCCGGAAGACCAGGCGCTGGGCAGCGTGGATTACCTGGCCCCCGAGCAGGCCCTCGGCACGGCCGACTTCGATCACCGCGCCGACATCTACGCGCTGGGGTGTACTTTCTATTTTCTTTTGACGGGCCATCCGCCGTTTCCGGAGGGCACGCTGGCCCAGCGGATCGTGAAGCACCAGACGCAGGAGCCCCGCGACCTCCTCCAGGAACGGCCCGATACGCCCGACGAGCTGGCGGCGATCTGCCGGCGCATGATGGCCCGGCGGCCGGAGGATCGCTACCAGTCGGCTGGGGAAGTCAGCGGCTCGCTCCTGGCATGGCGGCCGGAGGCGCATGCGGCGGCGGCCGGCAATCCGCTCAAGGTCGTCCGGCATTCGGACGAGGAGATTTCCGCCGCGGACGCCGGATCGGGCGATTGGCTGAGCTACGTCACGGGGCCCTCGGTCGTCGATCGCCCCAAGAATCGCCCTGGGAGGCCGGAGGCAGCCGGCGGAGCCCCGGTCCGGGCGCCCGCGGCAGCCGCCGCGATGTATTTCGGATGGCTCGGCTGGTTCAATACTCCCCGGCGGAAGCTTCTCGGGGCCGCGGCTCGACCGCCCTGGCGGCGGCCGGCGCGCTCGTCTTCCTGCGATCCGGTCATTCCGCCGGGACGCCGGTGGTGCGTGCGATATCGGCCGATAACGGGAAGGCCAAGCCCCCGAGAGAAGAGAAGGTCAAGCCCCCGCCGGAGGAGCCGCCCGACGAGGCGCCCGAGAGCGTGCCGAACATCCAGCCGAAAGCCAAGGTGGAGCCGGAGCTGGCACCGAAGCCGGCACCGAAACCCCCGGTAAAGGTGGAGCCCAAGCACGAAACGAAACCCCGGCCCAAGGAGAACCCCAAGCCGGCGAAGAAGCCTGCCTCCCTGAGCGGTCTGGCGGCCTCGGTCGATCTGCCGATCATCGCCTCCCGGGACCCGCAAGCGGCCACCCAGCCGGTCTCGTTCGGCAAGATCGAGGCCGACCCCAGTGCCGCCTTCGAGGTGAAGCTGCTCGGCGGCGAAACGGCCGCCAAGGGCAGCCCGCGGTTCGACCTCCGGCCGGCGGCCGACGGCGAGGCCCCGGGATGGTACGTTTCGAGCGGGCCGAAGGACGAGGCGACCAAGATCGCCCGCGTCTGGCGCGACGTCTCCGAAATGAAGTTCCAATGGCTGGATGATGCCGCCGACCGCAACGACAATTATCTGCGCAACTGCGGACTGTCCTTCTCCTGCGACGGCCAGAACCACGTGACGGCCCTCAGCAAGCCGGTGAAGGCCCCGCCGCTGGTGATCGACCTTAAGAAAGGAACCGCGGAGGTCCGCCTGTCGCGCGAGTACCCGCCGGATTTCAGCCAGGTCCGTCTGAAAATCCTCGTCCTGGACAAGGCGTTTCCCGCCCACGCGCTGAAGATCGACGAGGGCTCGGGCCGCAACCCGCGCCCCCACGGAGGCAAGGGGAAGGGCACTGCGGCGGGCGGCGCCGGCGACACCCTGACGGGACGGGGAGCCGTGATGATCCGTCTGACGAAGGAGAAGGCCCCGCCCGCCGGACTCCGCATCCGTTTCGACATGAGGCCGCCCCACCTCGTGTTGCACATGGATGCGGTCTGCCAGGTCGCAGGCCAAGGCGGGCCGCTCAACGACACGAGGCTGCGGTCCCTGGAGGCGCAGGTCCAGACCATGGAAGCCGCCGCGCAAGCGATGAAAACCAAGTCGAAGACCTCGCTGCCGCACGGGACGGACGACAACATCAAGGCGTTCAAGGAGGGCGTCGCAGCCCTCCAGGGCCTGACCAACGACATCAACCAGAAGAAGATCGACTACCGGATCTTCGTGCCCCTGACCAGGCCGGAGGAGACCCCGCAGTACGACCTCGTCCTATTCCAGACGACGGACGAATCGGAAGCCGAACCGAAGAAACACTTGAAGAAATAGAAGGGAAGGCGGAAGGTGGAAGGCCACCCGGAGGGTACCCGGCGGAACAGACAGGGAGACAGGGAGACAGGGAGACAAGGAGTTCGTAACATACTCCCAGTCTCCTTGTCTCCCGGTCTCCTTGTCTCCTTCATCCTTCATCCTTCATCCTTCATCCTTCTCTGGCTCGCCGTCGGGGCCGGTGCGCCGGCCCAGTCCCCGGCGACGTGGGAAGGCAAGACGCTCCCGCAGTGGATCGGCCAGTTGACCGCCGAGGACCTGGGCACCCGCTGGTACGCGATCTACGCCCTCGGGCAGCTTGGCCCCGAGGCGGCCGACGCCGTCGAACCGCTCCAGAAGGTCCTGGCGAAGCGTTCCGAGCAGGAGTATGTCCGCGGCACGGCCGCTTGGGCCCTGGGCCGCATCGGCCCGGCCGCCGCGCCGGCGGTGCCCCTGTTGACCGAGGTGATGCACTCCAAGGGGCACGTCTCCGTCCGGCGCAACGCGAACGAGGCCCTCGGCAACCTGGGGGCGGCCGCCAAGCCCGCCGTGCCGGAACTCCTCAAGGCCCTCGCCGACGAGGATGCGACCACCCGCGTCACCGCGGCCGTGGCGCTTTGGAAGATCGAGCATAGTCCGGAGGCAGTCGACGCCCTCCTCGACATGCTCCGCCGCGGGAAGGCCCCGGCGCCCTACGAGGCGGCCATTGCGTTGGGCACGTTGGACGCCGAGCCGGCGAAGGTCGCGCGGGCGCTGGTCGAGGCGTTTCATGCCCCCGACCCGGACGTTCGCCGTGCAGCGGCCCGGTCGGTCGGCCAGATCGGCCGGCCGGCCTTGCCCGAATTGAAGAACGCCCTGGCGGACTCCAGCGAGGAGGTCCGCCGCCTGGCGGCCGAGGCGCTGGGGTGGATGGGGCCGGCGGCCGTGCCGCCGCTGGTGGCCGTTCTCAAGAATGAGAGTCCGGCGGCCCGTCGCGCCGCGGCCCGGGCCCTGGGTCGTTTGGGCCCGGCGGCCAAGGCGGCCGAGCCGGACCTGGTCGAGGCCGTCAACGATCCCGACGAAGACGTCCGGGCGGCCGCCGCAGCAGCGCTGCGCACGGTCCGCGCGGAGGGTGCGCGCGGACCGTAGGACGCGAAAGACCCAACTTCAAAGTCCACCTGCTCCCACGTGTTCCACAGGAGCACGCCCTTCACGCGGCTGTCGCGGAAAGGGGGGCAATACCGTGCGCGGGGTGTAGTGATACGTTTCCGAAGGTCCGCCTTTCCGAAGGTCCCCCTTCATTGACGGCGGGCGCCGTCGAAAGTACCATGAAGGGACCCTTGCGGTTCCCGTCTTACGGTCCCCTGGTACAAGGTCGGCGAGCCATGAGCAGTCTGTGGAAGGCGGCGGAGGTCTATCTGCGGTTGCGGTCGCGTGGGTGCGCCGGCGCGGCATGGCCGGCGGTGGTGATTTGCGTCGCGGCCGCCTGGGGGCCCGCGCCGGCGGCGGCCCAACCCAACCCCGGCGGCGCGGCCGCCAGGAAGGCCGCCAAGCCCGCCGGCGATGAGGTCCCTCCGCCCGAGGACGTGTCCCTCACTACCGGCGACGGCCTCGGCCTGGCGATGACGTACTTCCCCGGCACCAAGGGCAAGGACTCGATCCCGGTGATCCTCCTGCACGCGATGAAAGGGAGCCGGCAGGACTTTATCAAGGACGGGGGGCTGGCGCCCTACTTGCAGGAGAAGCTGGGCTGCGCCGTGTTGGCGCCCGACCTGCGGGGGCACGGCGAGAGCACCACCATCACTCTGGACAAGAAGACGAAGACCCTCAGCGCCGCCAAGCTCCAGCCGTCGCAGTTCGCCCTGATGATTACCCAGGACCTGCAGGCGGTGAAGGATTTCCTATGGAAGAAGAACAACGCCCGGGACCTGAATATCGACAAGCTCTGCGTAGTGGGCTTCGAAATGGGGGCCTCGGTCGCCTTGGATTTCGCCTTGTACGATGCCATGGGTTACGACCAGGGAACGCCTGTCTACGGTCCGCTGAAGCTTGGGCGATTCGTCAAGTCGCTCGTGTTGGTCTCGCCCGAATGGTCGTTCCCGGGGCTGAAGACGGCCGACGCCGTGAAGTCTGCGGACGTCCAGCGGAACATCTCCGTTATGGTCCTGGTCGGCAAGGACAACCCGAAGTTCATGGCGGATGCCAAGCGCTTCAACGACATGTTCGCGAGGTACCATTCCGGTGAAGAAGACAAACCGATGGAACTCAAAACGCTCTGGTTCGGACGCCTCGAAACCAGCCTGGAGGGGGCCAAGTTGCTGGACACGAAGGCGACGGGACCGGGGATCGACACCCCGAAGCTGGTCGGCAAGTTCCTCTATTACCGGATGGTCAAGAATCCCGAGGCGAGCAAGATCGCCTGGAAAGAGCGGAAACGCCCGCACGAGTAATCTCTTGCACCAGCCCGAATGGAACACTAGCCCGAAGCGCAAGCGAGGGACGCAGACTAGGCAATTCCCTCGCTTGCGCGTCGGGCTAGTGTCGAACACGCTGCCGTTACGGCGTAACCGGGACGAGCCGCCCCGGAGTGACCAGCGGCGGTGCGGGTTGCGGGATGGGGGGGGCCGCTGCGGGGGCCGGGCACCGAGCGGCGCTCGGTCGCGGTGGGATCTTCAGCTCGCACCCGATCGGCAACAATCTCGGATCGGCCAGGATGCCCCGGTTCGCCTCGAATATCTCCGAAGCGCGGTCGGCGGAGCCCAGATAGCGCTGGGCCAGGGCGGGCAGCGTGTCGCCGTCGACGATCTTGTGGGTTACGGGAGCCGGCGGCCGGCCGGGCAAATCCAGGCCCATCGAAAAACCCCATCGCGACGTCGCCTGGGAACCGCCCGCCGGATAGAGTCTTGCCAGGTCCGGTGCGGCAGCCCCCCCATCGGTCGGCCTGAGCATGGTGGGCGATGACGACGGCTCCTTCGGGGTCCCGGAGGGCGCGGTGAGGTCCTGCGGCCGGACCGCCGGCGACTCCCGCTTGTGCAACACCAATTGATCGCCGCCGGCGGGAATCGGCACGTCGCTGCGGCCGTCCGGATGGCGAAACAACAGGGCTAGCGACAGTCCGCCCACCAGCACGGCCACGGCTGCCGCGATTCGTATCCGCTGGTCCATTGGCTTTCCCTCGCGCGGGCCGAAGGGGACAGTCCCCATCGTCTCTAGGAGGTATCGGGGAGCCGGGGCGGAGGTTTTCAGCCGGTTCCGGCCGCGGGAGCGATTGCCCAAACCCGGGATCGAGTTCTGTCGAGTCTGGCGGAAATGCCGCGGCCGGTTGTAACGCATTTGCCGGTCTTGCCTCGTAACCGATGGATACGAGCATGTTTAGCGGGGGGGGGGGGGGG
>JBEKCP010000478.1:0-4711 GCA_050014815.1 Thermoguttaceae bacterium
GGCCAGACCGTCATCCTCGGCGGCCTCATCTCCACCAACCACAACGAGCAGCACCATAAAGTCCCCTGGCTGGGCGACCTGCCGCTGGCGGGCGCCCTGTTCCGTTACGACGGCACCAGCAACGAGCGGGAGGAGCTGCTCATTATCATGACGCCGCACATTATAAAGAACGACTGCGACGTCGAGTCGCTCAAACAGGTGCAAGCGGCCCGAATGAGCTGGTGCATCTCCGACGTGACGGCCTTGTACGGCGAGGCAGGGCTGCGGAAGCGGTGCGATAACTGGTCCGACGGCGAGGTCCCGACGACTTACCCCGACGAGAGCCCCATGGCAGTGCCCCCAGTCAAGGGCAACGGTAAGCCGGGCACGCCGGAGCTCCTGCCCATCCCGCAGCCCTCGCAGGATCCGCCCGGACCCAACGGCCCGGCCGCTCGTCAGGACACCGGCGGGCCGCTCGTACAGCCAAGCCCCTGGCCGCCCGATGCGCCGCGAGGAATTGTTGACCCGATGGCCGCCCGGCAGCCCTGGCCCCCGGTGCCCCCGCAGCCGCCCGGCGTCCAGCCCGTGATTTACAACCAGCCGGGCCCCTATCCGTCCGCGCCGCCAAACACCGCTTCAGATACGTGGTATCGCAACCCATGACAGCCATAAGAACCGCTAACGAGTGGTGTAGGGCGTGGCCCATCGTCGGCCTCTGTCTGGCCCTGGGGCTTGGATCGCCGAGTCTCTCCGCAGCCGCACCGTGGCCGTTCGCCAAGGAGGATAAACCGAAGACGCCCGACAAGCTCGTGGCCGTGTGGACCGATACCGTGTTGCACCAGCCCGGCCAGACGCCGACCCGCGGCTTCGGCGGGCGAATCATGTTCTACGAGGCGAAGAAGGATAGTGCGATCAAGGTCGATGGCACGTTGGTCGTGTATGCCTTCGAGGAAGACGGCCGCGATCCGAACAACGCCAGGCCGGATCGAAAGTACGTCTTCACGCCGACGCAACTACCGGCCCATTACAGCAAATCGACGCTGGGCCATTCCTACAGCGTGTGGGTTCCGTGGGATGTGGCGGGCGGATTCCGGAAGGAAATCAGCCTGATTGTACGTTTCGAGCCCAAAGGTGCGGCCGTGGTAGTGGGGCAGCCGTCGCGGCAGATCCTGCCTGGGTCCCCGCCACCACAGCCGGCGGCCGGACTGGCGGCAAGCGCCTGGCCCGGAGCGGCCACGGGCGGTCCGCCCGGACTGCCGTCGGGGAGTCCGCTCGGACTGCCGACAGGCGGTCCGCTCGGGTGGGCCAGCCCTCGGTGGCCGACTGCGGCGCCTTCGCCCCCGCCGGGTGGCGCAGAGGGCATCCAACTGACATCACACGAGACCCCGGTGACGCCTGCCGCCGAGGCGGCCTATGGCAACCCGCGGCCGGGGGACTGTCCCAATTTTCGTGTCGGCGAAAATGGGACTGTCCCCTTTAGCGGTGCGTCGCAACGAATGAACGTTACAACAATCTTAGTGCCCTCGGGATTGGCCGCAGAGCAGGCTATCGCGAATCCGACCGCGTGGGCGGCTCCGGCGCGTCCTGGAGAATTTCCGATGCCGGCCGGCGGGCAGGGGCCTTCGGGTCCGGCGTATTCGCCCCCGGCGTATTCGCCCCCGGCGTACCCGCCGGCAGCGTATTCGCCGGCAGCGTATTCGCCGGCGGCTTATCCGTATTCGCCGGCGTGGACCCCACCACCTCAATTTCGTTCTGTACCGCCCCGATCCCGACCTCTAGGCGAGCCAGTTGCCCGGCTAACACGCGATCGTGCTCCGTGGCAACCTCGCCCCGCAGAACCGCCGTCTCCCCCGCCAGCTCCACCTGGATCGGCTTACGGACCTGGAGGGCCGGCGTCCGCGCCAACAGCCGCTCCAGCGCCGCCGTGACCGCGGTGGATTGGCGATGCGGGTAGTCAAAACTCGCGTGGAGCGTGCAGCGGACAGGGACTTGGCTTTGCCCCCCCTGCACACTAGGACCGCCGGCCCCGGGATACCGCATTCCGCCCGCCTGCGATTGCGGCATCGACGGGCCGCCTTGCAACGGGTTGAACGACCCCGCCGACGCGCCCGCCCCGTTGACCTGCGCTGCCCCGGCAAAATTCTGCTGCATTTGCTGCGCGGTCGCCCCAACAAAGCCTCCCGGCCGCCGGGTCTGGGTCAGTTGCTGGGTGGCGGTCATCGGCATGGCCATGCCTTGCGGGGCCGTGCCGGCGGACATGCCCATGCCACCCCCCATCGTACCCATGCCGCCCCCCGTCATCGAGCTGCCACCGAATGATGATCGACCGGGCGTGAAGCTACCTCCCATGGAACTACTGCCGAACATTCCTGAGCTGCCCGACCCCATTCCGGAGGTTTGTGCCCGGGCCCATTGGCCTTCCCAAAGGCCCCCGAGCACCAGTACGGCAACACTAATTCTTCGGAACATGTCGCAATCGGCTCCTGTAAAGGGCTCCACCAGTTGTTATCGTATCCTATCGTCGGCGGGTCCGCAAATCCGCAAGCAGGCCGCAAGGTCTAACCGGTCATGTTCCCCCAGATTACGGCGACGACTGGTGAGATTCACTTTTGTCCAAAGAAGGGGGGGCTTGCCTTTCGGGCGAAACTGGTCTAGAAAAGGTAGAAAGGCGTGTAGCGAGCCGAAGTGGCGGAATTGGCAGACGCGCTAGGTTCAGGACCTAGTCCTCGCAAGGGGGTGCAGGTTCAAGTCCTGTCTTCGGCACCTTGATACGAAAGGAGTTACGTCGATCCGGCGTGACTCCTTTTTTTCGCGCTCTGGCGCGATCCCAGCACATTCCCAACACAAGATTTCATTTTGCGGGCTCCACCGCCGCCATCCGCGTGAACACGTCGTCGGCGATTGCGGCTTCATCCAAGGCAAGGTAATGCTGCCGCATGGTGCCGGGGTTGCAGCCGAAGGCGATGGCGGCATCCGATTCGGCAACCCGCGCCATCCGGGCCTTGCTCATGGCGGTTCCGCGGAAGTGGTGCAACTTGAACCGGACGGCCCCCGCCGTGTCAAGGTAGACCCGCAACTGGGTTTCAAGCCACTTCTTCAGCCGACGCGGCTGAAAGCCCCGGACGGCCTTGGCGTGCCCGGGGTGGCCCTTCTTCAGGTGGACTTCCCCCAACTGCTCTGAGAACCGCTCGAAAACGTAGATCGGGCCGGCAATCGCCTGCAATTCGGCAAACAAGGCCGGGGACAGACGGCAAGCCCGCTCTTTGCGGCCCTTGGTCGATTCGGAAACGAAGCGGATGCGGCCGTCCTTCAGACCGGCCGTGACGGCACTCGATAGCTCGCCGATCCGGCAGCCAATGGCCGCCTTGACATCCAGGAAGAGCAAGGGCAACCGCCAGCCCTTCCAGGTCTTGCCCATCCACGCGAAGAAGGCCGTTTGCTCTTCGGGCGAAATGACCCGCGGCGGCTTCCTGTCACACTTCGGGGGTTCCACGTCGGCGAACGGGTCGATAGTGACGATCTTCAGCGTGTTCCGAAGCCAGTGGCCGAACACGATTGAAAGGTTGCCGACGTTGCCTTCCACCGTCCGGGGCGACAACGGCTTCTCATCCTGCTTGCCCTTCATCCGCTTGACAACAAACGTCTGGGCCATCGCGGAGGTAATGTCGCCCGGGCCTTTGCTCTTCGGGAACACTTTGCGAAGGTTGCTGATGCACAGCTCATACTGTTGGATCGACGTGGGGCGCAGATTCTTCGCCTTCATGTGCTCTCGCATGAGGGCCAAGGCATCGTCCCAAGGCATGTTTGCCCCGTGGGGCTTGAACACGTCGCGGATGATCGGCTTTGCGGCGTCGGCTGCCGCGTGCTTGGCGGTTTCGCCGGTTGTCTTTTCCAGCCGTTCACCGTTCGGCCCCCGGAAGTATGCGAAGTAGAACGGGCACCCGTCCCGCTTGCCGAGAGAGAATCGCACCTTCGCGCCGTCGGGTAATTCGCAGCTATGGTCTGGGACTCGCAAGGTAGGTATCCAACTGCTTTCTGGTGAAGCGGTACGTCCGTCTGGGGCCGCGAAGAGGAACCAGCCGCTTCCGTTCGACCAAGCCGTACAGCGATTGCTCTGTAATTCCAAGGTAATTGCAGGCTGCCCTGGAGTCAAAGTAGGGGCATCGGGATTCACTCCAACCCAAGAGCCGGCCCAGTGCCCGCAGCGCATCTTGCGGCGTGCCGGCCGTGGTCATAGGCAAATCGCAACCGAATCGGCAAGCCATCCGCTGTGCCTCTGTGGCCAGTTCGGTGGCCTCAAGCCCGGTGTAGAAATCAGGCGGGCCGTGCTGGCACCACCCCTCAATGGCGTCAAACGTCTCCTGAAGGTAACGGCGGAAGTCTTCAATGGTGCGCATCAGAAATCTTCTGCTTAGGGTTATCGCAAAGTAGTAATCGGGTCTGACTGTCTGCCGGGTGAAACAAGGCCATGTCCTGTCCTGGCGGCCGCGCCGAATCGTGGTTCTGGATGGCTAATGCTCACCGTCTGGGCTCCATCCTTCCGCTTCGAGACAAGGTACGCCTGCGCCTCCACAAGCCTCTTGAACGTGTTCCTCTTGCTCGGCCACAAAGCAACCGGCCGGCCCGGTTGACTGAACCCAGTTGGCGTCTCTGTCGCCACAGCCAGCTTCTTGATTCGGTACGTCTTGGCACGGCCGTCCCAACAGACCTGGTACACGCGCATGATGTTCCT
>JBEKCP010000479.1:0-4707 GCA_050014815.1 Thermoguttaceae bacterium
GGGGCTTCCGGCGGGGGCATGTCGTAAGTTTCGTCGGGCCCGGCAGGCGGGCTGGGCTGAGGGCCGGCGGCGCGAGACGGGCGGGCCGCGGCCGGCGCGCCGCCGTCAGCGGGCGGACCGCCACGGCTCCCCAACAACTGCATCCGCTCCCCCACGACCCGGAGCTTCGATCGCTTCTGGCCGTCGGGCGTCTCCCAGGTGTCGAATTTCAGACGGCCCTCGATGAACACGGGCGAGCCCTTGCTGAGGTACTCGCTGGCGACCTCGGCGAGCCGCGCCCAGAGCGTCACGTCGACGAACACGGGCTCATCGACCCACTCGCCGCTGGCAGTCTTATGACGGTCGTTGACGGCCAGCCCCAGCTCGGTTACGGGCGTGCCGCTGGCGATGTAGCGGAGTTCGGGGTCGCGGGTGAGGTTGCCCAGCAAGATCACGCGGTTGAAGCTCGCCATGGTCGCGGAGTCCTTCAGTCTTGGGTTATACTTCGGCTTCGCCTTCTTCGATCTCGGCCGCCACGTCAATCTTCACGACTTCGGCCACCAGGACCGGGGCGTCAGGCGGACCGGTGGGGCCCACCGCCGGCACGGGAGCCGACTGGGCGTGGGCCACCAGGGCGTCGACGATCCGGGGATCGACCTTCAAGAACAGGAATCGAACGATGTTCTCGTTGATCTCGCATTGCCGGCGCAACGGACCCAATTGTCCGCCGTCCAGGCGGAAGTAAGTCAGCCAGTACGTGCCTTTGCGCTGGCCCTTGATCGGGTAGGCGAGGCGGCGTTCCTCCCAGAGCCGGCTGACGAGCATCTCGCCGCCGAACTTCTGGATCACGCCGGGGATCTGGCCCGAAACCCCGTCCGGATCGCGTCCGTAGCGGTTCGAGTCGAGGATGAACATTCCTTCGTAAACGTTAGGGCCCAACGGTTCACTCCTTGGGTCAGGGGTCAATAGCCGCGGGTGCATACCCGCGCGGAACGCATCCGCGGATATTCATCCGCGGTTATTGGAGTTCTCAGTCCAGTTGTACCGGTTCATACAGGTTTCGATGCCGTCGCGGGCCCAGACACCCACGGCCTCAACGGCCCGGGCGACGGCCTGTTCCATCAAGGGGACTTCCTCCGGCTTGAACTTGCTGAGTACGAAGTCGGCCCAGTCCCACCCTTCCGGCGGGGAGCCGATTCCGATCCGCAGCCGCGGAATCTCCTCGGTCCCGAGCCGGCGAATGATGTCTTCCAGTCCTTTTTGTCCTCCCGCGGAGCCTCCCGCTCGGACCCGCAACCGCCCTGGCGGCAGGTTCAGGTCGTCGCAAACGACCAGGAGGTCTTCGTTGGGGATCTTATAAAAGTCCCTGGCGGCCAGCACGCTGGCGCCGCTCAGGTTCATAAACGTTGTCGGGGTCAGGAGCAGGGCCTTGTGGCCTTCCAGGGTTGCCTCGACGGCCTCGCCCTGGAACTTGAGCTTCAGGCTGCCGGCGGCGAACTTTCGGGCGAGCTGGGCCGCCACGAGATAGCCGAGGTTGTGCCGGGTGTCCTGGTATTTTCGGCCTGGATTGCCCAGCCCAACCACCAGTTTCATTCCTCCTCCGACTCCTCCTCCTTTTTGGCCCCAATGACTTCAGGCTCGCCCGGCACGGCCTCGGCCGATTCGGCCTCGGGCTTCTCGACCGGGACAATGCACTGGACGACCACGGCCTCCGGGTCTCCGAAGACCCGGCCCTTCTCGGGGAGGTCGAGCTGGGCGAGCTTGATCGAGTCGTTGAGTTTCAAGTGGTTGATGTTGACGTAGATTTTTTCGGGGATCGAGCCGGCGGGGCACTCGATATTGACCGTGGATATCTGTTGGTCGACCACGCCCGCTTCCTTGACCCCGGGGGCCTCGCCGCGGAGTTCCACGCTGACGGTCACTTTGACCAGTTCGTCGGCCGAGATGCGGGTGAAATCGACGTGGAGGACATGGGTGCCGTAGGTGTCCCACTGGAGCTGGCGAATAAAGGCCGACTCGCTGACCGCCCCGCTCAGGGCAACCAACCGGCTGCCGTGCCGCAATACGCCTTCGAGGGCCTCCGTGGGGACTGCCAGGCAGAGGTTCTCCTCGCCGTGTCCGTAGAGGACGGCCGGGATCTGGCCCGCGCGGCGGAGCCGCCGGTTAACGTGCTTGCCGCCGCGGCCGCGGGCGACGACCTCGAGTTGCTCCGCCATGACGATCCTCGATACTTGGTATCCTTTAATGGAAACCAATCATTGTGCCCGATCCGGCAGGAATTTCAAGCCCCCCTACACGAATAGCCGGCTGACCGACTCGTTCCGGTGGATCCGCTTGATCGCCTCGCCCAAGAGCGGGGCTACGCTAAGGACCCGCAGCTTGGGAATGGCCTTCTCCTCAGGAAGGGGGATGGTGTCGGTCAAAAAGAGGCCGTCGATCGGGGCCTTCCGCAGCCTCGGGACCGCCCCGCCGACCAGCAGCCCGTGCGTCGCGGCCAAGTAGACCTGTCGCGCCCCCGCCTCGTGCATGACCTCCGCGGCCCCGCAGATCGAGCTGCCGGTACTGATCATGTCGTCGAAGATCAGGGCGACCTTCCCCTGGATCGGGCCGCCGATCACATGGGCCTGGCGGGTCTTCTCCGCGCTGCTGCGGCGCTTGTCGATGATCGCCAGGTGCCCCCCCAAACGGACCGTATGGGCCACCGCCCTCTTGATGCTCCCCTCGTCCGGGCTGACCACCACCAGGTCCTCCTCGTTGATATTCATCGACTTGATGTGCTCGTCGATGACGGGGGCGGCGTAGAGGTGATCCGTCGGGATGTCGAAGAAGCCTTGGATCTGGGCGGCGTGGAGGTCCATGGCCAGGATCCGGTCCGCGCCGGCCCGCACGATGAGGTTGGCCACCAGCTTGGCGGTGATGGGGACTCGCCCCTCGTCCTTGCGGTCCTGTCGTGCATAGCCGAAATAGGGGATAACGGCGGTGATCCGGTCGGCGCTGGCCCGCATGAAACTGTCGATCATGATCAGCAGTTCCATGAGGTTTTCGTTGACGGGCGGGCAGGTGGGCTGGACGATGAAGACATCCCGGCCTCGGACGTCCTCGTCGATTTTGCAGGAGATTTCGCCGTCGGGAAAGTTGCCCATGACGGCCCGGCCCAACGGCAACCCCAGGTAGTCGCTCACCTTTTTGGCAAGTTCCGGATGGGCTCGTCCGCTGAAAATCTTCATATCGTCCATAGATATCAGTTGGTGTCCGCGGCTGGGGAGTTCAGATTAGGCTGCCGGGCCAGGTTCGTCAAGGTACCTCGTATTTTCTTGCGTTCTCTCGTTGCCACGCTCCGCGTGGGAACGCGCTGGATGGCCGCTCCCGCGGCCCTTCCGGCCGTATGTCGCCCGTGCCGCGGCCCTGAAGAAGGGACGCAGAGCGTCCCCTCAATGCGTTCCCACGCGGAGCGTGGGAACGAGAGATTTTCTTGCGTTTGGCCGGCATTCTTGATACCGTAGTAGGTATGGTTCACATTTTTCGATTCGGCCTGATGGCGGTGTGGCTGTGGGGCCTGGCGGGTTTTGCGTCGGCTCAGCCCGGGCCGGGCGCTCCCCCGTTGACCTACGAAGTGGTCATCAACGGCGAAAGCTTCCAGGTCGAGGGGAACCGGAAAGTCAAGCTCCAGAGCAAGGAGAAGCCGGGCACCACCTACGAGATCGCCGTTCGGGTGTCGCCCTCGCAGCACCTCCGCCTGAGCAGCATCGAGCTGGACTACGACCTGCCCGCCCGAGTCGCCGACGATGGGGAGCAGCATATCCGGACCGTGCGGATCAAGCACGAGTTGGGATTCACGCTGACCATCACGGACCTGGGCGAGGCCGTGGGGGCGGAGAAGCGCGAGAAGGTCTTGGACGAGCTGAAGGGTTCGGCCGTCAAGTTCTGCGACCAGCGCAATGGGCAGGCCATGAAGGTTGGCGATCTGCGGGACGCGGAGTTTCAGGGGGCGGCTGCCCGGGGCCTCAAAGTCCATTTCCAGGATTTCACCCTGTCCTTGGATCCCAGGGAGGACGTTGGTCACACGTGTTTTGCATGGGTGCTCTACGGGCCGAAGTTCACTGCAAGTTGCCTTATCGAGTATCCTGACAAGTTCAGCGGCGATTGCGTGCCGGTAATCAGGAAAGTGCTCGATTCGATCCGGCCCCTGCCGTAGGTTTCCCGCCGCCATTGACACAGTGTCTCGTTCCCACGGTCCTCCGTGGGAACGCACTGAGCGGACGCTGTGCGTCCGTGAGAGGCCGCCTCCAGGACCCCGGCGACGTGCCCTGCGGGGAAGGGCCGCAGGAGCGGCCATTCAGTCCGTTCCCACGCAGAGCGTGGGAACGAGCGGGCCGCTGCCGTAGGGCCGCCGCCATTGACATGGCCCCCCGACGGATTAGAATGAGGGGTTTCCCCCCGCGTACCCGCCTCCCTGGGAGCCCGCAGCGTTGGAAGAAGCCATTCAGAAGGCCGACGTCCTCATCGAAGCCCTCACGTGGATTCGCCGCTTCCGCGGGAAGGTCACGGTGATCAAACTGGGCGGGAGCGTCATGGAGGACGAACGGGCCATGACCCACCTCCTGCTGGACATCGTCTTCATGGAGACGGTCGGCATGAAGCCCGTCGTCGTCCACGGCGGTGGCGCCGCCATCAGCCGCGCCATGGCCGAGGCCGGCCTGGAGCCCCGCTTCGTCCAAGGCCGCCGCT
>JBEKCP010000480.1:0-6794 GCA_050014815.1 Thermoguttaceae bacterium
AACTCTGCACCAGTGAACATCGGGCCCATCGGCTCGATGTCCTTCTGTCCGTAGGCCAGGGCCCGGGCACACAGCGCCAGCCGCCGGCCCACTTCGCGCTTGTTCTTCGGATGGATGTTGCCGGCCTCGCCGACGTCGATCGTGACGACCATGGCCGTCTGCTTCTCGGCCAGACCGGGAAGCTGGGCATCGCGGATCCGGCACCAGGGGCCGTCGCTCGGCGCCGGCTGGGCGGCGCCCAAGTTGGCGATCTGCACGAACAGGAAGGGGAAGTCGCCCAGGCCCCATCGCCGGCGCCAGTCGCGGATGAGCATCGGGAACAGCTCGCGGTACTCTTCGGGGTTGGGGAGGTTGTTCTCGCCTTGATAGAAGATCACGCCGCGGAGGGCGTAGGGCACCAGCGGATGGATCATGCCGTTGTACAGGCGGCCCAGCGAGCGCTCGGGACCGTCGGGGTCCTTGGGGCGCCGGGCCGGGTTGTTGGGCATGGGCCGGCCCTCGGCCTTGGCCCGCTTCGCCTCACGCTCCCACTGGGCCGCCTTCTTCTCGAAGTCCGCCAAGAGCGCCGGATACTCTTTCCGGTAGGCTTCCCACGCGGGGAGCTTGGCGGAGAACTTCGGGTGGGCCCGGAGCACCTCGGCCGGCAGCAACGACTCGACTGCCGCTCCGCTCCAGGCGGACTGGATCAGCCCGACGGGCACGTGGAGCGAATCATCCAGCTCGCGGCCAAAGTAGTAGGCCACGCCGGAGAACTCCGCCGCCGTCTCGGGCGAGCAGACCGTCCACTGGCCGGCACAGTCGTCTTGCGGCTCGCCGGCCGAAGCCTTGGGGACGACGAACAGCCGCATCGTCGGCCGCGACGCCGCGGCGATCGCCGCTTCGGCGTCCAGCGTGCCTTTGAGCGGCCATTCCATGTTCGACTGCCCGCCGGCCAGCCACACCTCGCCCACCAGCACGTCGCGGAGCGTGATCGTATTGCGGCCGCGGACGCCCAGCTCATGGGGGCCGCCGGCAGCCAGCGGATCGAGGACGACCTTCCAGCGTCCGGCGGCGTCGGCCGTGGCTGTTTTTGTCTGCGGGCCGAGCGTGACGCTGACCGTTTCACCCGCGGCGGCCTTGCCCCAGACCGGCACGGTCCGCTGGCACTGGAGCACCATGTGATCGCCGAACAGGCCGGGCAGCTTGACTTCGGCCCGCGCACTCCTCGCCGGTATCCCGATTACGGCAAGACATGCCACACACGCCACCAGCCACAATCTGATTCTCGACAGGGCACATTGGCTCCATGGTTCGCGTCTTCCGTTCATTGGCTCACCTCGCGTTCTGTAGTGTTTCCGACCTCTTCAGTCAAATCACATAATGTCCGCCGGACCTCGATCTTTGCAGGGACAACCTTGAGCGTGGACAGCGACTTACGCAGGTCATGGCAGATGACGGTGCCACGATACCCGCGCATGAAGAAAAACCCGTCCGCATAGGGAAGTTCAATATGCACATCATACCCCGCAGCCAGTTGCCCGGCATCTGTACGGGCGTGCTCTGGCCAATAAATCGAGACTCCCCGAAGACCTCGTGGTTGCCGCCCCACATTTCGATGTAACCGATGGGGTTGGGCTGGTAAAGCACCTGTTTCGCGCCGGGCGCAATGCGATGGTCCTGGAGACGCAACACATTCATGTCGGTCTCGGGCAGATATCATCCGGCAAAGTCGTGCCGGATGCCGATGGCAGCCGATGCTGTTGGTACTCGGTCACGTGCGGCTTGATCTCGGGCAACTCCCACACTTGATGCCGCAACGACCCCGGGTCGCTGCCGGAGAGCTTCGCGCCGCAGCGCCGGCATTCGGTCGGCTTGAGCGGCTGCACATCGTCACATTGTTCGGTGGGAATCAACGGGCGCTCGTATTTCTCGTGGCCGGGCTGCCCGCCACGTTTCCTTTTCGACTTCCGCCTCGGCGGTTGCGGCCGGGCGTGAGGATGCTGCGTGCTGGGCGGCAGCGAGGAGTTTTGCGGCGTCTTGCCTTTCAGCTGCCGTTCCAATTCCTCAATCCGCGCCCGCAACTCGACAATTTCCGCCAACAGCGCCCGAATGATCGCCTGGGCTTCTGGCGGCTGCCGCGCGATGATTTCTTCCGTGATTACCAGTCCCATGCCCACTGTTGTTGCACGAAACCGGCCTTCGAGTCCAGATCAATTTACCGAAAAAATGCCCCCGGAGTGCAGCGATCCCAGTGAGCGGAAACGCTGGTTGAGACAGGCTGCCGAGGCTGGGGATGTCGAGGCCATGTACACCTACAGCCAAGAATGTGAAGATTCAACTGAATCCGCATACTGGTTGAGGAAGACTGCCTGCGAAGGCCATGCTCAGGCGATGTACGACTACGCCATGCAATGCAACGATCTCAAGGAGCGGAAACGCTGGCTGTTGCGAGCGGCGAGCCAGGGATGGGAAGTTGCCATCGAGGCACTGGAAGCACTTGCATAACCCATCTGGGCCAGCCCCCCCTTCAGATTCAATTGCTCTGGAAATTCGTGATCGCTGCGGGGACTTGCCTTGCTCATCGGTCGCGCTATAATCTATCGAGCATGTCGGTTCTCCAACCCGCTTGCCTACTGTGGTTAGGCAAGCGGGTTTGCGTTGCTGTTCGATTCATCAGCGCCGCAAATCGAGGCTCTCGCCCTTCACCAACTCAGGGACGATCCCTACGGACGTTGATCGCAACGCTATTTCATCTTTGCTTCACGGAAGTCAGGCGAATGGGCTAGGGTGAAAAGAAGCACCTTCTCGCCAGTTATGGTGCTGATGTCATGGTGCATGGACACGACCTTGACGCCAGTTACGTTCTCGATCATCGCAACCATGACTGGACGGGCCGTTTCAATCAGATGGGTCCGTACTTGCTTCAGCAAGTCTCGCCCCTTTTCGGCGGGAAGCGACTTGACCAAGTGCTGCTCGGCTGCGGTCAAGACGCCTTGGAGACGCACGACGAGGAGATCGCCCAGCAGGTGAGCGTGGATGTCCTTGGGGCCACGGCCCATGTAATCCTGCTCGAAGCGACTGATCCCCTCGCAAATGGCGGCTTCGATCTCGCCCTGTGTTCTCATGGGGATTTCCCCACTGACCTCTACTGGTTGCCGAGCAACGGGCGCACCCCCTCGATGTGGAAGTGGACGAGATACTTACTGTCCTCCTCGCTGATGCCAAGGGCGGTGCAACGGCGAAGTGCCTTGATCTTCTCTGGAGCAGTCTCTTCCCCGATCACCACCAGCGACAGACGCTTGCCCGTGTAGTCCTCGCCTTGTTCGATAAAGAGATACGAGGCGCTCGGGTTGTGGCCCACATTGTCGTGCGTCAGACGGTTCGCCATGACGAAGGAGCAAGTGGTGTCGTCGTCCTTCTCCAGAAACAGGGGCTTGGCGTAGATCGCCTGATTCACCTGTCCGGCAAGGTCGGTAGTCGCCAAGACACCAACGCCTTTCGCCTGCTCAAAGTATTCGCTGAGATTCATGGTAGACCTCTCGCTTGGCCTTGTGTGAAAAGAAGGATGGTCGGGCGCTCACCCATTACCTCGGCTTCTTCACGCGCGTCCTGGCCTTCATCGCTTCCAACTTTGCCAGGGCCTCACGTCTGCCGAGGCCGCGCACAGCCACCAGCCCAGCGAGTTGCTTTTGCCGAGGGCGTGACTTCCCCGACTCCCAAGAATAGATCGTCAGGCCCGATACACCGACTAGCTTGCCATAGTCCTTGGCAGACAGCTTCAGACGCTTTCGCTGTGCCTTGACGGATCGGGACGAGAAACGCACACCCTCCAACTCCTCATCACCCCTGGTCTGCGGCTGGCCAAGGCGTTTGTGTTCCTGGGCTTTGAGAAAGGCGATTTCCTTCTGCTGCGACTGTGTGAGCCGTTTCAGTTTGGCGATGTCGCGGCGGAATTGGGCCACGGCTCCTTTGGTGGGAGACGTGCTGACCTTGATTTCCCGCTTGGCAAGACGACGGATTTCCTCTTTCAAGACGGCGGCAATGTTGGGCATGGGGGTAGCTCCAATGGGACAAAGGGTAATCTGGGTATTATACCCTCCACTTTTTGGGCTTGAAAGACTCTACCTCTTGCCAGAATGGAACGTTGGGGGCGACTTTGAACACGATTCCCGTTCGGTGCGACTCAGCGATCTTGCGGGGCGGGGACACACCCGATTCCGCTACGACTACGACTTTGGCGACGAGTGGGAACACGCCATCGAGATCGAGAAGACACTGCCCGCCGAAGCAGGCGTCCGCTACCCTCGATGCGTGAAAGGCGAGCGTGCTTGCCCGCCCGAGGATTGTGGAGGCCCCTTCGGATACCCGTACTTCCTCGACAAACTCCAAGACCCCAACCATGAAGAGCATGATGATGTCCTCGAATGGGCCGGCGGCGAGTTTGATCCCGAGGAGTTCGACCTGGATGAAGTGAACGACGACCTTCATCAGTTGCGCCGCTGGCTAGGGAAACGGAAAGGGAAGAACGCGACCGAAGCGACCTTCGCCAAGGGCGATTTGGTGCGTGTGAAGCCTGGAATTGTTCACGACTACTATCCCGATATCCCCTTGGGCGGCTGGGTGGGAAAGATTATCGAGGTCGCTTGGATTACTCCCGCTGCCTACGACATTGGTTGGACGCGGGCATCGTTGGATCAAGCCCACCCTGTTTACCTCAAACGCTGCCAACGGGACCGTATCGACGCTGACAAATACTGGTTCGAGGCGGATCAGTTGGAAACAGCCTCGGAGGAAACTCCTTCCCAGATGGAGCAGCCGACGAACATCATCACCCGCCCGCTTTCGGAAGACAGTCCCCAGGATCGCATCAGGGCGATGTTTGGGCTGACCAGCGACGATGCACTGCCCGAAGCCAACGAGCAAACGCAGCAGCAGTTCTTCGACTACCTGAAGACCAATCTCTCCTTCCCGTTCAACGCGGACTATTGGCCGGCGACAGCGGGCAGTCCCCAGGCGAGCGGGGAGGTCACGATTGTTGGGTTTGCTGATCCGCCGATAGACCCGACTGACGGCATCGTATGTGACGCTCGCAAGGGGAAGAGAGAGCTTCGCGTCCCTCTGTTCCTGGTCGATGCGAGTGACGACAATCCCAACTTTCGGTACGTCGAGGAGTATGCCTTCTGGTTGTCGGAAGTCCAAGAGCATGACGATGAGGACTTTGGGGAAGACTACGATGAGGAAGACGCAGACGAAGACGAAGACGAGGACTTCAAGGAAGATGATTGCGATGAAGAGGACGAGTCATTGGAGTCGCCGCAATTTCCCATCGGCACCATCGCCTACTACGGCCCTGACGACAAGACCACAACGAAGATCGTGGCGGGTGTCATCAAGGAAGAGGGGGCTGAGCCGATCATCAAACGGTGGGTAGCGGCGATGTGACGACGAACCCGAAGGTTCAGAAGGAAATCGACAGGTTCTTCAAGAAGTACGCTGTCGAGCGGGTCGGGATGAGCGACGGCAACATGGGATGCCCGCACGAAGAGGGCGAGGATTTCCCCGTGGGTGGTGACTGCCCGTTCTGTCCGTACTGGAAAGGGAAACAGGGTAGCGGGGCCAAGGAATGATTGACCACCGACTCTACTACGACCTGAATCAGTTCCAAGCCGCGCCCAGGACAAGTCGTTGGTGGCCCAAGGTCATCGCCCTTCTTGGCATCCTCGGCGGCGTCTACGGTGCGGCAATAGGATCGGCCATCAGCACAACGGCGGGTGCCGCTGACGTGATCGTGATTGCCGCTGGCATCATGGCCGTGATTGTCGGAGTGCCTGGGGCACGAATCGGCTCCCTCTTGGGCTTGGTTACTCGGACTCGCTTTGGCCGCTTCTTCCTTGGGATGCTCGCCGCGATGGGTGGCGCAATTCTTGGTGGGTTCTTTGGCATCGTAGCCGTGATGCCAGTCGGGGCGATCCTGGGAGCCGTGGTCGGCTGGCTCCTCACTGGGGCGATCCTTCGACATGGATTTTTCAGGAGGCTTCTGGGGCAAGTGGTGGGCCTTGTGCTGGGCGCGTGTGTTGGAGCGATTGTTGTGGCGTTACAGCGAGATCAAGGAGCGGCCCTTGTCGGCATTGGCTGGGGCCTGGGAGTGGGGATCGTGGTTGGCCCACTGCCTCTCCTGTTGTTTATGAAGATGTTGGACTCCCTGGCCTCAACGCAGCGTGCCCAGCGCACAGTCATCGACGCGAAAGTGGTGGACGCTTCCCATGACGAAGATTGAAGAAGCCGTAGCGTATTTCAGGGAAGGGTTCTCCTGCTCCCAGGCGATCATGGCGGCGTATGGGCCGATGTTCGGATTGGATCGGGACACGGCTCTCAAGATTGCCTCGGGCTTCGGCGGCGGCATGGGTCGAATGGCCGAGACGTGCGGAGCGGTCACGGGTGCCTTCATGGTGTTGGGGCTGAAGTTCGGGAGTGCCACGGCGGATCGAGAAGCCAAGGAGGCGGTCTACGCTGTGGTGCGAGAGTTCGCCGCGAGATTCAAAGCCATTCACGGCTCGATTCTCTGCCGCGACCTTCTTGGGTGCAATTTGAATACGCCCGACGGGTTGGCCCTGGCCCAAGAGAAGAAACTGTTTTCGACGGTCTGCCCTCCCTATGTCGAGACTGCTGCCGAAATCCTCGAAGAACTCCTCTGCGTAACCGTTCACGGCCCGGGGGCATTTTTTCGGTAAATTGATCTGGACTCGAAGGCCGGTTTCGTGCAACAACAGTGGGCATGGGACTGGTAATCACGGAAGAAATCATCGCGCGGCAGC
>JBEKCP010000481.1:0-4669 GCA_050014815.1 Thermoguttaceae bacterium
CATCCCGACCATGCTCTTTCTTGCCGGCCGCGGCGAGGGGGCTCGCGGCCTGATCCTCCTTGCCATCGATGCCCGGCTGAAAGTCCACGGCCGAGTGCAGTATAGGATGCCCGACGTGGCCAGCGTCTCGACCGGCTATCGCACCGCGGTCCAGCTTTCCGCCGTTGCGGAGGTCCCGGTGCGGCGTTCGGGCGGCGACCTGACCTTTTCGCCGCCCGTCGTGACGGACCTGCACGTCTCCCTTTCGCAGTTGAACTTGACCAACGACCTGTTGGAGGCCACCCGGCGGCAGATCGAGCACCTCGTGAACCACGAGTTGCGGCACAACGAGGAGCAGATTCGCCGGAAGGCGAACCAGTCGCTGGAGAAGGCCATGTCCAAGCGGGACCTGCGGATCCCGCTCTTGGGCTGGCTCGCGCTGCCGTGACGTTATCTCTACGCTACCGGTATTTGCAACGACTTGCAAGAACCACTTGCTGCCGAGGTCGCCAGGGGGTAAGATCACCTGCGGAGGTGCGAGATGGAACTAACCGCTCAGGAACGTGAGGCCATCGAAAAGGGCGACGTTGTAAGGTACTTGATCCCCGACTCGCAGGTCGAATGCGTTGTTGTGCGAGAAGATTTGCTCGATCCCTTACGGGTGCGCTCGGATTACGCCCCTTGCGATCCGGACGATCTTGCCAGATTGACTTCCGAAGTCCTGGATGACGAGGACTGGTCCACGCCAGAAGATCCGGCGACGCCACAACCGTCATAGGGGCAGAGATCGAGACAGTCATGCAAGCCAATCGCGGCGACGTGGTGATGGTCGATTTTCCGTTTGGCGAAGGGCTCGGTTCAAAGTTTCGGCCAGTCGTGGTGATCCAATCTGACGAAGACAACCTTCGCTTGGGCACGATTATCGTTGCCATGATAACCAAGCAGACGGCGCTGGCGGGACGAGAACCCCGCCATATCCTCATCGACATCTCGACCGAAGCGGGAAAGGCATCGGGTCTGTGGTTACAATCCGTGGTCAACTGTTCCCAGTTGGCAACGATCAAGCTGGACCGTGTCGTTCGTCGCATGGGCCGTCTTTCCGATTCGCTGATGGAGCGACTCGGCAAGAGTCTCCGCACTGGACTTGGACTTTAGGGACTGACGCAACCGGACTGTGGCTAAGAGGAAGATCGACGACGGAGGACGCGATGGTTCAACTTCGGTTTTTCGCCTTAGTGCTTGTTGCAGGTTGTGCCACCGAACTGGCTCTCGCGGAAGAGGTTTCGGATGCGCAGATTGAGAAGTTCGTCGCACAATTGGCCTCGCCAAACAAAGCCCCCAGGATCGTTATTCCAGTCCATCCGGATTACGACCCGAAGTTCGATCACGAGGGACAGAAGAAGGTTTGCGCGGCCTGGCACAAACTGCGGGACCTGGCACCGCGCTCGTTCCCGTTTCTGTTCGACCACTTCAGTGATGACCGCTACGCGCTTACTGAAGATGCTGGAGATTTCTACAAGAATTACTCCGTTGGGTTCCTTTGTCGCGATATCCTGGTGAGTAATTTGCACCCAGATGTATGGGATCATAAGGAATTCGGTACGGCCTTCAGGCGTCGCCCGCATCAACCGGACTATGTTGAGCATTTCAAGCTTCTTGAGCCGAAGTCAGCACGAGAGTGGTATCGAACAAGAACGGGCCTTTCCTTACGAGAACTGCAAATCGAGGTGGTCGAATGGGTTCTCCAGGAAGAAGAGCGTCTGACCAAGACTTACACCAACGAGGATCGAGAGGCCGTCAGGAGGGAATTGACGGAATTGAAGGCATCGCGCGAGCCTCGTAGGCCGAGCTACCCATTCGCAAAATGAAAGAACCGATCGATCAAGAAAAGTGATCCAACCGGTTTGCAGGACGCCAGCTTCGATACCGAGCGTCGGGTGGTCGGGTTTGCGTTTGTACTTGGCTCATAACCCTGCGCGACCGTTTTTCTAACCGCGGGGGCGGGTTATGGGATGCGCGACAGCCCGCTTGTCTCTCCTGACTCACCGGGGTATATTCGAAGGGGGGTGGAGTGCGCTCCCACTCACAAGCAACCCCGGGTCGCGAAACCGCGGCGGCGGGGACTTTGTCATGACCCGTCCTGGGGAGGTACGTCGTGGACATTGCAGGCGTTCGAGAAGCACTTCGCCGTGAGCCGTTCCAGCCCTTCGCTATCCGGCTCGCCGATGGCCGGTCGGTGCCCGTGAAGCACCCAGAGTTCGTCGCCCTGACCCCTCGCCGTATCATCGTCATCGCCGACGACGAAGTCGGTTCTTGGTCCGTCCTCGAGCCTTTACTGATCGTGTCGCTTGACTACGACTCCACGAGGTCAAAAGGTGGCAACGGCACGCAGAAAAAGAAGCGGCCAGGATCCTGAGCAGTCCCGAGTGTGACGCGCAAGGACCCTGGAATTCCCGACCTTTCTACGCCAGCGAGCGATCGTAATTGAAGCGGAACGGCCGGCGGCCGCCTTGCGGAACATCGTGCCAATCGCCCGCGGGATCCTCCGAGCGGACGAGGTCCACGACCAGGTGGCACGCGCGGATCCGCTCGTTCCGCAGGTCGCGGAGATCGAAGGGCTCGATGGGCCGAAAGACGGCCAGCCCCTGCTCTACGGCGGCAGCGAGCCGCACGCCGCGGCGGTCCTCGAATATCTGGCCCAACGACGACTCCGGCAGCCGAACGCGGGTCGTCACCAACGGCGGCCGACCGAAGACCACCAGCGAGGCGGGCGCCGGACAATGGACCGAAAGCTCCTCGAACTGCCGCCGGTCCGCCTCCGGCGACCAGGTGACCGAGCGGATGCCGTTCTGGTAGAGGACCTTGGCGGCCAGGCCGTTCAGGACCGCCAGGCCCGGCCCGCCCTCCATCCGAACGCCCGCCTGGCAGGCCAGGCGCCAGCCGCCCCAACTGTTCACCTCGACCGGCACGCGGGCGGCCTTGCACGCGGCGAGCAGTCCGCGGACGCGGGGCAGATCGTCCTCGAAGAAGACCGCCGCGAGCGCCGCGACGATCGGCACCTTGCCTGCGGCGCCCAACAGGCGGTCGAGCGTGGCTGCCGCCAGGCCCTCGACGATCACCGCCTCCGGCCGGACCTTTCGCAGAAAGGCCCCGACCGCTTGGGCGTCCAAGCGGGCGCGGTCAGGCGGCTCGCCCAGCGGCCGGCGGTTGGCGGCGTGCGGCTCGGCCGGTTCGAGAATCGCCTGGACAGCGTCGGGCAACTCGATCCGCACCCTGTCCGCCGGGGCCTTTCCCGCCTGGTGAATGGCTGCCCCGACGCGATCCATCAGGGCATTGACCGCCCGAGGGACCATCAGGAACTCGGGATCGTTGGTCGAGGCCTCGCGGAGGTCGAAGCCGCGGATCGGGCCGGCACCGAGCAAATCGAGGACATGCCCGACCGGCATCGCCTTATGGGCCCGGCGAACGACCGTCTTGGGTACCGTCCACTCGACCACCCGTCCGCAAGAATCGAAACGGCAGACGATGCCCTTGGGCTGGACCTGGATCGAGAAGTCGTAGGTCCCTTCCTCCCCTCGCCCTTCGGGAGAGGCACCCGCAACGACCACGCTACGCGTGGTGCCCGACCCGGGGGTGAGGGTATCTCCCGCCAATCCCTCGCACCCAGGGATGAGGGTGTCGCCTGCCGATCCCTCGCGGCCGGACTCGCCCGTCAGATGGTCGCGGCGGCCGTCGAGGTAGT
Source organism: Thermoguttaceae bacterium (assembly GCA_050014815.1). Taxonomy (GTDB): domain Bacteria; phylum Planctomycetota; class Planctomycetia; order Pirellulales; family Thermoguttaceae; genus JBEKCP01. The sequence continues at coordinate 3,722 of JBEKCP010000481.1, forward strand.
CGGACGTCATCGCTCGGCCGGCGTAGGCGCCGAGTTGGGCCGCCCGCGCGCGAAGATCCCCCTCACCCCCTGCCGCAATTTCAGAAGGGGACAGGGCGAACCCCGCGACGCAGTCGCGGGGCTTTTCCCCGGCCTCCTTCTCAGCGGGGGAGAGCGGAGAATCTCCCTCCGACGGGTACACTCTTTGTGGCCTTCCGCAGGGTACCCTCTGGGTGGCCCTCTCCATCGCCTCGCGGTAGAGCGTGACGGCCTGGCGGACCCAGTCGGGGCTCTTCAGGCGGCCTTCGATCTTCAGCCCCGTCACCCCGGCCCGGCGGAGGTCTTCCAGCCGGTCCGCGGTCGCCAGATCGTGCATCGAGAGCGGGGTGCCGGCCGGCTCGGAGCCGACGGTCCACGGCACGCGGCATGGACTGGTACACGTGCCGCGATTGCCGCTGCGGCCTCCGACCCAACTGGACAGGAGGCATCGCCCCGAAACGGAGAAACACAACGCGCCCTGGACGAAGACCTCGGTCCGGACGCCCTGGGCCGAGGCCGCCGCGATCTCGGCCAGCGAAAGCTCGCGGGCCAGCACGACGCGGTCCGCCCCCAACCGCCCGGCCGCCGCCGCGTCGGCACTATTGGTCATGCACGTCTGCGTGCTGAAATGGAACTCCAGATCGGGGTATTCGGGCCGGAGGGCCAGGAGGGCCGGGTCGCGAACCAACACCGCGTCGGCGCCGCGCTGCCGCGCCAGTTCGAGCACGCGGGCGGCCTGCCCCAGCTCCCGTTGGGCCAGATCGATGTTCAGCGTCAGGTATGCCCGCGCGCCATGGGCGTGGATCGTCCGCACGGCGTCGGCCAATTCGTCCTGGCGGAAGTTGCGGGCCGCGCGGCGGGCGTTCAAGGTGGTCAGTCCGAAGTAGACCGCCCCCGCCCCGGCCTCCAGGGCCGCCTCCAACGACGCCC
>JBEKCP010000482.1:0-4667 GCA_050014815.1 Thermoguttaceae bacterium
GCGGCCGCGAAGCCCGGCGGGCCGGCCAACGGGCAAGGGGCCGCCAATCCGCCGGCCGCCGCCGGCAACGGCTCCGCAACGCCTGGAAACGGCACGGCCGCCGCGGCGACCGGGCCGACGGCGATCGCCTCCGCCCCAGCCATCCTTGCGAAGCGTACAATCGCGCCGGCCCTCGCCCAAATGGCCCGCAACGAGCAGTTCGCCAGCTTCCAGACCGACGCCCCCAGTTGCGACCGCTGCGGCGCCATCACCGCCCGCTGCGGCAACTGCTACCTCTGCTACAACTGCGGCAACAGCATGGGGTGCTCGTGAGGAAAGGGATTGGGGATTAGGGATTGGGGATTAGCAGACAGCGAGTAACTCGTAGCCGCGGATGAATATCCGCGGGCTAGTTTTCAGTTTTCAGTTTTCAGTTCTCAGTTCTCAGTTTTCAGTTCTCAGTTTTCAGTTCTCGGCGTGGGGCGTCTATGGTCACGATCGCTTATCGGCGGCTTGCGATTGCCGTTCTGCTGGTTCTCGGCTGCATCCAGGCCGCTTCGGCCGAGACGTGGAAGTTCCTCGTGTACGGCGATTCACGCGCCCACAAAGGCGCGGGAGTCAATACGGCCATCCTCGACGAGCTGGCCGCCGCAACCGTGGCCGAGAAACCGGCCTTCGTCATCTTCACCGGCGACCTTGTCGGCACCGGCGGACCAGCGGTCTTCGCCACCTGGAAGGAGTGCATGCAGCCGGTCTATGACGCCGGCATCGGCGTTTGTCCGGTGATGGGCAATCATGACGCGCCCGGCTTGGACGACTTCAAGTCGATGTTCATCACGCCGCTGGCAAGCCATCCGTTTCCCGGCTGCGAGGACCTGGTGCTCGATTCCACGGCGTCCGACGGCCGGTCCTACGCCTTCCGCTACCGGGACGCGCTGTTCCTTGCGTTGGACAATTACAGCGATGGGAACAAGAGATTCCACGCGGTGAACCAGACCTTCGTCGACGCCCGGCTGGCCGACCGCGACGCGGACGCCACGCCGCTGCTCTTCGCCGTCGCCCACGAGCCGGCTTTCCGGGCGGGCGGGGACGCCGGCCTGGAGCAGAAGCCCGCCGAGCGAGACCGCTTCTGGCAGGGCCTCGAAGACGCCGGCTGCCGCGCGTACCTCTGCGGCCACATGCACCTGTACGCCGACGCCCGCATCGCGCGGGCCGACGATCCTTCCCGGGGCATTCACCAGGTCATCGTCGGCACGGCCGGCGCGCCCCTTTATTCGCTCAACTACTGGGACGACACCGGGTCCTGGACGGTCGCGGATCTCGCCCACGATACCGAGCACTACGGCTACGTCCGCGTGGTGGTGGACGACGAGGCCCAGACGGTCGCGCAGACTTGGGTCCAGCGGACCGCGGCCAACGTATTCGAGGACGTGCCGGCGGGCGTTCTGCCCTACGTCGACCCGCCGCGCAGGCTTTCTTGGTTTACGATCGCCGTAGTGGCCGTTGTGCTGATCACGCTGGTGATCGACGTGCCGGTCTTCCTATGGATCTACCGCCGGCGGAAACGCCGGCGGTCGGATCCCGCTTGACGCTAAGGCCACGCTTTGGCAAGTGAGCCACCCTTCAGCGGCCGGGCCAGCACCACGCCGACCTTGGACCTACGACAATCATATCCGCCAGCCCGGTCTGCGGCAGCGGGCGGTTATGCCGCTTCACGGTCGCGTGAGCCAGAGGTCCAAGAGAGGTTTGACATCGGCAGCGGTGAGATCAATCCGCTTGTCCAGATTCCGGTCTGGGCCGTCATACGAGATGTTCAGGCGATTCAAACGATAGTCGGCGACCCGTGACGTCTCATAGGTGAACACAATCTGCTCGGCAAATGTACCGTCGATGGTTGTGTGCTGGCGCGGCCCGTCTACGACCACCTGCTCGTGGATCCATTCCATCGCACCGTTCACGCGCCGGAACGCGATCGTCCGCTGCTGGTGCTTTGCATAGATGTGCAGCATTACGTCGTAGGCCGAGCCGTTCGACATTCGGTCTACTACGACGTCGGCTTTCGCGGGTAGCGGTGGGATACCGAGACCGGCCCGGTCGACTTGCAGAAGGCCGCTGAACTCTGCCAACGATGGGTCCGAGAGGGCGATGTTGCTGTAGCGCTCAGAGCCACCACAGCCGCCGATCATGCAAGCAATGGCGAGGAATGAGACGCGGAAGATTTGCCCTAGTCGCGGCATAACGATAATAAGACTGTTCTGCAAACCACGATTTCTCAGCCTATCACCCCCGCCATCGACGGTCAAGGAGTGCCCCTTTCAGAAGACGCCATCCATCGAGCCAATCCTCGGCGACTGCCGATGGAGTTCGCTTTCGCGCGTCACCAGAAGACCGTGACGTTGCTCGTTCGCTCTCCGCGGGGGCCTTGTCCGGATTTCTGTGTCAGCCCCAAGGGGACAGTCCCCCGCGGGAGCCTGCCGCAGCCGCCGGATCTCCTTCCCGGCCGGCAGCCCTCACCCCCTGCCCCTCTCCCGGAGGGAGAGGGGAACGGTCGCGCACCTCACGGCCGGCGGGGTTGTAGGGCGGTCGTGCAGCGTGTACACCAATCCAATCCCTAATCCCCAATCCCTAATCCCTCCGCCGCGGCTTGTAGAGGTCGGTGGCGGTGCCGAGGAAGACCTCGGCGGCGGCGCCGAGGGTCTCGCTCATGGTCGGATGCGGATGGATCGTTTCGGCCAGGTCGCGCGCGGAGGCGCCCATCTCGATGGCCAACACCGCCTCGGCAATCAGCTCGCCGGCCCCGGTCCCGACGATCCCGCAGCCCAGCAGGCGGCCGCTTTGCGGCTCGACGAGCCACTTGGTCAGGCCGTCGGTGCGGCCCATCGACTGGGCGCGTCCGCTGGCCGCCCAGGGGAACTGGACGACCTCGCAGGGCCGGCCCTGCTGGCGGGCCTCGTTCTCGGTCAGCCCGGCCCAGGCGATCTCCGGATCGGTGAAGACCACGGCGGGGATGGCCCGAGGCTCGAAAGCCGCTGCGTGGCCGGCCAGGGCCTCGGCGGCCGCCTTGCCCTCGTGCGCCGCCTTGTGGGCCAATAGGGGCTGGCCCGCCACGTCGCCGATGGCCAGCAGGTGCGGGTCCGCGGTCCGCCGCTGGGCATTGACCGCAACGAACCCGCGGGGGTCCATTTCGACCCGGGTCTTCTCCAGGCCGAGCCCCTCGGTGTTGGGCCGCCGGCCGACCGAGACCAGGAGGCGGCTGAACTCCTGGGTCTTCTTTTCGGCCCCGTCGAAGGTCACTTGGACAGCGTGGCCGTTGTCGGCCGCCGCGACGACCTTGGTCTGGAGGTAGATCGCCTCGAAGTCTTTTTCGAGCCGTTTCTGGAGCGGCCGGATCAGGTCGCGATCGACGCCGGGCAGCAGGCTGCCGGTCAGCTCGACGACGGAGACGCGGCTGCCCAGCGCGGCGTAGACGATGCCCAACTCCAGCCCGATGTAGCCGCCGCCGACGACCAGGAGCGACTCGGGCACGTCGGGCAGATCCAGCGCGGCGGTCGAGTCCATGATCCGCGGCGAGGCGAGATCGAGGCCCGGCAGCGTCGAGGGCCGCGAGCCGGTCGCCAGGATGCAGTGCTCGAAGCGGAGCCGGTCGTCGGGGACAGGCACCTCGCTGCGCTCGGAGCCAGTCCCCGTCGACTCCAGGCGGAGCGTCTGCGAATCTTCGAGCACGGCCCGGGCGCAGAGGACCTCGACCTTGCGCTTGGCGGCGACCTGTTTCAGACCGGTGCTGAGGGTCGCGATGACCTTCTCCTTGCGGGCCCGCATGGCGGCCAGATCGACGGCCGGCTCGCCGTAGCGAACGCCCCAGTCGGCCAGGTGCGCCACGTCGGTCATGCCACGGGCGACGTGCAGGAGGGCCTTCGACGGGATGCAGCCTCGCAGCAGGCAAACGCCGCCCAGCCGCGGCTCCTGGTCGACCAGCACGACCTTCAGTCCCAAGTCGGCGGCCAGGAATGCCGCCGCATAACCGCCTGGACCGCCGCCGAGAACCGCGAGTTGGGTGTCCATGGGAAGGGATTGAGATTTTGGATTTTGGATTTGAGATTTTGGATTTGAGATTGAAAAGCCCCCGGACCACGCTTTGCGTGGTGCCCGCGTCCGGGGGTTAGGGGATGAGCAACATTCCGGGGTTTTCCAGCGTGTGGATTACGTCGTTGAGAAATCGCGCGGCCATGGCGCCGTCGACCAGGCGATGGTCGTACGAGAGACTCAGGGGCAACATGAATCGCGGCTCGATCTGTCGGTGCCCCTCGCCGCGGACAACCGGCAGCCAGCGGGCACGGCCGAGCAGAAGGATCGCCACTTCGGGATGGTTGATGATGGGCGTGCTGTAGGTCCCGCCCACCGCGCCCATGTTGCTGATGGTGAACGTGCCGCCGTGGAGGTCTTCGACGCCGAACTGGGCCGTCCGGGCACGATCGGCGATCGCCGCCAGGGCCCGGGCCAGCTCGGCCACGTCCATGCGGTCGGCATTGCGGACCGACGGCACGACCAGCCCGCGCGGCGTGTCGACCGCGATGCCGAGGTTGACGTACTCCTTATAGACGATCTGCTCACCCGATTCATCCAGGCTGGCGTTCAAGGCGGGATGCCGGCGGAGGCACCCCGCCACGGCCTTCATCACCAGCGCCAAC
>JBEKCP010000483.1:0-4664 GCA_050014815.1 Thermoguttaceae bacterium
ATCACCTAACGATGCGCGGCCGGAGGGGTCGGAATGTCTCGGCCGTGGCGCGATACGACTCATCACCCTGATTCTGGTGTTTGCAGCGAGCGTACTTGCGCAATCGGCTCCTGCAAGCATAAGCACGATCCCGCAGCCCAGCGGCGCTCGCCCGTTTTTTGATGCTTCTGGAAACACTTACTACTTGTCTGGACAGCCAACGGCGGGTGCGGCGCAAACCCAGCCCGGAGGCGGCACGTGTTCCATACCCGGCTTTCGTGGCGTCCCCATTCCGGCGCCATGTCCCGATGCGTCGGTGATGAAAGTCGACCCTTCCGGCAACCAGATTTGGGGTACGCTGCTCGGCGGCCCGACCGCCGACAACGCAACCGCACTCGCCATCGATACCAACGGAAACGTCGTGCTCACTGGCTCGACGGGCGGTCAGTTTCCCACCACGCCTGGCGCGGCCATCGAGTCGAGTACCAGCGCCACGGTGTTCGCCGCCAAGGTCACGGCAGATGGCAGCAAGTTTCTCTACTCGACTTACCTCCCAGCCACCTTGGCCGTATCCTCGTCCATCGCCGTGGATGCAGCGGGCAACGCGTACATCGCCGGTAAGACATCTGCGGGCCATGCTTTCGTCCTCGAGTTGAGCGCGGACGGCTCTACCATCGTGTATAACGCCACTCTCGCCGGCAGCGGCGCGGACGCAGTAACAGCCATTACTGTCGATCCGGCGGGCAATGCTTTCGTCGCAGGGCAAACCACTTCGCCCGATTTTCCGGTAACCGCGGGCGCGTTCCAGCAGCACTTAAAAGGAAGCCAGAATAGTTTCCTTGTCAAGCTGAGTCCTTCCGGCAGCGTCCTGGCCAGCACCTACTTCGGCGGGAGCGGGTCAGACAGCCCGTCGTCTATCGCCGTCGACGGCGCGGGCAATATCGATCTAGTGGGATCCACCAGCTCACTCGATCTCCCCACGACGCCGGGAACCATGCAACCGTCCACGATCGTGCCTCCGTGGAACAATTTCGCGCCCGCTGGCTTCGTGGCGCAGTTCGCCCCGGACGGCATTTCGTTGAAGTGGGCGAGTTACGTGATGAGTTCCGATTTACAGCCAATTGATGCGAACTTCGACGTTGGCGTCAGCGCACTCGGGGTGGGCTCGACTGGCGATATCTACATCGGCGGGCGCACGGGCCCAGGATTCCCGGTGACACCTTCGGCTCCCCAGATTTGCTTCCAGGGCACCACCCACCGCACCAACGGCTTCCTGGCTCACCTGAACTCAAACGGTGCGCTCCTCGATGCAACCTATCTGGGGAACAGCGCCGGAGGCGATATCATCTTCGTTGGGGCATTATTGCCGCTTCCCGGCGGTACAGTGCTGATTGGCTGGCGCGAGTCTGATGGCGTCGTCTCCAAGGTCCAGTTTGGCAGCGGAGGTTGGACGGCACCGGCCTGCCTTTCCAACGACGTGCTCAACGCCGCAACGCAGTCTGGTAGCGGCGGGATCGCGCCTGGGGAGTTGGTTACGCTCACCGGTTTTGGAATCGGGCCTGACATCGGTGTCGCCTACCAGCCCGACGCACAAGGCAATGTTCCCACGCAGTTGGCCGGTGTTCAGGTGCTATTCGATGGTGCGCCCGTGCCAATACTGTACGCGCAGTCGCAGCAGATCAATGCCATTGCGCCTGTTGGGTCTGCCGTGAACGGGACAAGGCAAGTCACGGTGACCTACAACAATCAGCAGTTCGGACCGGCGGTTGCGCAGGTGAAATTCGGTAGCCCTGGGATTTTCCGGCTGCAGTTCGGGCAGTCGGCGCAGGCGGCGGCAATCAACCAAGACGGGACGCTCAACGGACCAACGAATCCCGCGGCACGGGGCTCTGTGGTGGCAGTGTGGGGAACGGGCTACGGGCAGACCAATCGCCCATGCCAAAGTGGTGGGCTCAACCTTCCTTACGCCGAGCCGCTGAGCCCCGGCATCAGCGCAGTCATCTCAAGTGTCGACCTGGGGGTGCAAAAACCCGCGGTGTGGTATGCAGGCAGTGCGCCAACCTTGGTGTGCGGAGTGGTGCAGATTAATTTTCAGGTACCGGACAATGTCGCTCCGGGAACGTACTCTTTCTTGCCATGGATCCAGCTTGTAGACGGAAACACTACGACCCAATACCAACCGCCGATCGGCGCCACAATCGCGGTGAAGTGAACCTGAGCTAAGAGACTATCGGCGTGCGCCGTTTGCGGGGCCGCTGGTTGGAAGGATAGAAGGTCGAGTCAATCACTTCCACCGGTAAAGACCGAGGTCACTTTGAAGCTTCATCGCCATCCCACCGAAGTGGCTGTTCCGAAACTGCTGCTCCGGGCGGATCACGGCTATCCCGGGTTCCCTTTGCGAGTTCGAGACGTGTCCAGGCTGGGGGCCTGTCGTGGACGATGACCGGCGTCCCACGCCTATCCTCCTGAAAACGCACCGGGTCGATAGGTTCGATCACAATGCCAGTGGGGCAGCAAAAGTTCGAAACGTGTCCAGACTGGAGAGCCAATCGGAATGGGTGTCTCAGCAGCCTCGCGCGGCTATTTTGGCTCGACGCGTCCCAGGGCCTCGTCGGTTGCCAATTCGAGTTCTTCGACCTCACTCTCAACGAGATCCCGGATCTTGGCCTGCAACGCCGACTTGGGGATAGCCCGCATCTGGAACGCGAGCGCGACTGAGTTCTCGGGCGGCACGCCGCTTGGGGAGGAATCGATCAATGCCGTTCCGGCAAGGTTTGCGCGATCGAGGTTCGTGGTGAGCGGAACGACCAGAATCGATTGGAGAACCCGTGTCAGCGTATCACTTTGCCAGATCACGACGGGCCGACGCCCTGTCTGTTCCCGCGGCCGATAGGCGCCGAGGTCGGCCCACCAGAGTTCTCCTCGCTTCAACTCCGCTCCATTGTCTCGAGCGCGCTGGCCCACTCCGCCAGACCCCGCTCGGCAAGGGCAAGATCTTCCGCACCCCCGGCCTTCGCAAGCTTGGGCAAATCCCAGCGGCCGGCAACAGGCCGCCGGACCACGATCAGGTTCACGCTCTCACCGGGTCGGAGGCCCAGCCGCTCCACAGGCAGGAGTACGCCATTCTCGTAACGGGCTTCCACCAATCGCACGACCACAATCGTACCACGCCCGCGCACGCCGGTAGGACCGCTAAATCCCGAGCGGGAACAGCGGCCGCCGCGCGTATCGGTGGTGGTGGTTTCCCGCAACCGGGCGGCCCTCTTGCGGCGCTGCCTGGAATCCCTCGAGAAGTCCGAGGGACGCGAGACCCTCCAGATCGTCGTGGTGGACAATGGCTCCAGCGACGGCAGCGCGCAACTCGACACCGATTTCCCGCAAACCCAGTTCATCCGGCTGCCCAAGAACTTCGGACTCACCAAGGCCATGAACCTCGGCTGGCGCGCGGCCGACGCCGAATACGTTTTCTTCCTCCACGACGATACCGAAGTCGAGCCCGGGGCGGCCATCCGGCTCGCCGGGACGCTGGATGCCAACCCCAAGGCCGCCGCGGCTTGCCCGCTGCTGGTGGATGAAGAAGGCCGGCCAGCGCCGCAACTGGGCACTTTGCCGCCCGGCGGCCAGTGGATCGCCGCCCAGCCTTCCCTCAGCCAGCCGGAGCCGGTCGAGTATCCGCGCGGCGCAGCCCTCATGATGCGCGTCTACGTCATCCGCGCGGTTCGCCAGATCGACGAGCGCTACGGCCAGTTCGGCGGCGACGCGGACCTGGCGGTGCAGATTCTGAGGGCATCCAAGAAGATCCTCCTCGATCCCGCGGCGCGGGTGCGCCACCACGGCAGCACGGGCTACTCTGCCCTGGAGCGCGCCGATCATCTGCTTGGCCGCGCGGTCTTTATGGGCAAGTACCTTGGCTTCGGGGCCGGTCTGCGGGCGCGGCTGGCGGCGGTCGTCGGCCCGCTTGTGTCGTTCCACTGGGGCGAGCTGCGCTACACCCTGTCTGGTCAGAAGATCGACGGCACGCAACTGTGACTGTAGGGGCCGGGCATGCCCGGCCCGCATGCCCGGCCCGCATGCGCGACTCCCGGCTCCACGCGGCACGCGCCGACGGCTTTACGGCGCGGCGCAGAATTGAAAGCCGATCGCTGTGAATCGAAGGGTTTAGGTAGCCGGTAGTTCGAGTCCTACCTGGGGAGCCAATCTTAAACTTCTCGACTTCACGCTATCCGATTGATTTCATTACGGACATTTCAGGCGTTTCTTCTGGATTGTCCCCACGTGAGAGTGACCCCGGCGTGGACTCGAACTCTTTATCCGACCAGCATCCCCAAACGAATCGACGCTGGCCCACTATGCATGCCAACTTCCGGATGGCCGACCATTACGACCAGACCTTGGACGAGCCACTTGCAGGGACCGGGCGATACGCCGAAGTGGCCGAGTCGCGCTTCCGTGCACCAGCTACATATCAAAAGCTCAAAGTGGCGGAGAAACATAGACCGTTGAGGGGCCACATGCATGCAAGCCCTTATATTATCGTGGAGGAACAGTGGACAACCCTTTGAAATCACCTAACGATGCGCGGCCGGAGGGGTCGGAATGTCTCGGCCGTGGCGCGATACGACTCATCACCCTGATTCTGGTGTTTGCAGCGAGCGTACTTGCGCAATCGGCTCCTGCAAGCATAA
>JBEKCP010000484.1:0-4662 GCA_050014815.1 Thermoguttaceae bacterium
GGGCAACGCCTATCTCGGCGGAATCGACCCCATCGCCTGGCTCGGGCGGATCAAGCACCGCCTGGTGCATGTGCACGCCAAGGATATCACGCTCGAACAGTCGGACGCGGAACGCGGCAAGGTGATGGGCACGCCGGTCGGCTGCGCCTGCGGCGATGGCGTGATCGATTGGGCGGCCGTGGTTTCCATCCTCCGCGCGATCCCGCAAGACATCGTGCTGAGCGTCGAATGCGGAACCCTGGATCAGGCCGCCCGCAGCGTCGAGCACTTGCGCAAGGTCGTGCGGTGAAGCGGCAGTTGTTCCACCGCAACCTATCCTGCACGGCATTGCCGTGTCCGCAATCATGCCGCGAATGGCGCCGACGCGGCCTTCAGCAAGACAGCATCAGTTCTCCTTGCCTTGCAAGAAGGCGCCAGGTTGTTTTTGCAGGGAGTTCTTACGGTTTTGGGCGGGGCCGCTTGGGCGGCGGAGGGTCGCGGGTGATCTCTTCGTAGCCTTGGTTGTTCTCCAGCACGGCGAGCGATTCGTTCGTGATCTTGTTCTTACCCGGCGCGCCCTGGTAACGGTTGTCCTTGACGACGTTGTTCTCGGCCGGCCGGCCGGTGAGATTGATGCCGGCGTCGATGGTCGTGTTGCCGACGATCGCGACGTTCCGGACCGGCAGCGGCACGCCCAGATTGGTGCAGCCGAGGACGTTCACGCCGCCCTCGACGACGTTGCCGCGGATTTCCAGCCCGTCGACCGGCACCCGCCAGATGCACAGGTAGCGGTTGCCCTTGTTGGCGATGAGCCGGCTCCGGCGGAGATCGCAGTTGTCGTAGGCCTCGTGCATCAGGCCCTCGCCGTCGCCGTACTTGTGGCCCTGGATCGAGAGGTTGCTGTGGACCTCGTAGTCGTTGCCTTCCACGGTCCAGCCGTATCCCCGCATCTCGATGGCGCGGTTGTTGTTGGTGAAGGAATCGAGCTGGTATCCGCGGGCGGTCGGGCGGACCACGTCCTTCTTGTAGCGGATCACGTTGAACGAGCAGACGGCGCCGTCGCCCGAAAACTTGACGGCCCCCGCGCCCGTGCAGAAAACGTAGTTGTTGCGGATGACGATGCCGGGGGCGAAGGCCCAGGGCCGGGCCTTCATGGGCTGGAGGACCGGCTCCGCCCCGGCCGCCGTAGAGACCGCCGGCTCGATGTTCACCTCCTTGTTGCCCTGCGCCTGGAAGACGTCCCAGATGTTCAGGGCCTTGCCGGCCGGCAGCGAGTTGACGAAAATGCCGCCGCGGTTGTCGTAATCGAACGGGACGTCCCAGGTCTGGACCGCGAGCTTTTCAAGCTGCTTGCGGTACTCGCCTTCCTTGGTCGCCGGATGGAGCTTGTAGCCGCGCATCAGGAAGTTGCCTTCACCCGACTCGGGGATGCGGCAATTGCCCACCAGCACGTTCTCGCCGGCGAAGATGTGGATGGCGGCGTGGTGCCGCTGGGTCCATCGCTGCCAGGCGTCCTGGAAGGGGCGGCCCAGGTCGTCCTTGAGCTTCGGGATCGTGTCGTCCAGGACGGCGGCGTTCGAGAGCACGCAGCCGAAGACGATCCGGTTCTTGCCGCAACGGCCCTTGACGAAGTTTTCGCTGAAGTTCTGGTCGCTCAGGTCGATATGGCCGTGCTGGATGGCCAGGTTCACCGCGCCGCAGCAGATCGCGCCCGCAGGCTCGGCCAACTCGATTCCCTTGAAGGCCGTGTCGCTGGGCGTGCCCTGGCCCTCAAAAGACGGCTTGTACCGCGGGAAAATGATCTTGCTGGGCGGATCGTACTCCGGCCGCCGGGCATCGGTCGCTCCGGCGGGCGCCGCGCCCCGGAGGACGACGCCGCTTTGGAGCTTGATCGACTGCTTGAACTCGTAGCTGCCCGGCGGGAAGTAGACCACTCCGCCCCCCTTGGCGGCCACGGCCTTCTGGGCCGCCTCGGCCTTCTCGTCCCAGTCCTTGCCCGGAAAGTCGCCGATGCCGACCGCGCGGGACCAGCGGATGTCGTCCGTCCAGCCGAGCTGGTAGGCTGCGGCGGGGTTGTCGGCCGGCGTCATGTCGGCCGCCGGCGCCCCGGCTGCGGCCGCCAATACGGCCGCCGCGGCCGCCGCCAGGTAAAGCGATGTGCTTGATGTTCGCATCATGGGATCTCCTGCCTGAGTGCAATGGGTCAATCTGTCTCGACCACCATCCGGCTACTCGAATAGGGTCTCACCCTCTTGGTGTGCGGGTGGGCGATGGGCCTGGTCCGGCACGGCCGGCAATTCGTCCGCGCGGAAGCAGGGGCCCCGGACAACCGCTGACAGCAACTCGGCTTGCGCCGGGTACCCCTCTACCGTGGCCTGCAGGACCCAAAGGAGCTCCAGCAGCTCCGTCGTAAACTGCCCAGTCCAGCGATCGGGACGGATGTCGTCCAGGGGCGAGGATTTCTTGCCGGCACCGGCTTTCATACGATACCTCAGCCAGGATTGGACGACCTTCAGCCCCGATACCTCGAACCCGTAGACCTCGCGCGAGACCGGACGGAACTGGCCGTCGCCGACGTGCAACGTCCGCCTCGCGTCGCTGTACTCATAGTCCTCCGGGTAGCCGGCCGCATCGCCGGAAACGGCCTTCGTGCAGCGGGCCGCGCCCTTGGGCACTTGGCCGCGCTGCTTGCCCTTGGGCACGAATCGCTGGCCGTAGGTATGGAGCCACAGCAGATTTGCCCCCACGTCGCGCACCCGCGCAAACAAGGCCGCGTCCTTGGTCAACGGTATGCGAAGCTCGCGCGTGCCCAACTCCTCGGCGAACCGCCTGGTGAAGGCGGGCTGGGCCAGCACGCCGTAAACGTATGCCAAGAATTCTTCCGGCGTCACCTCTTGGCTGTACACCTTTCCCAATGCGTCCAACAGCCCCGGCGGGATGTTGGCTTCCTGCCCTTGGGCGTCACGGTACAAGGGTGCAACTTCCTTCGCACCGTAGGATCCACGGAAATGGTGAAGGTCCGGGATTTCGGCCGCTGCGGTCAGGGCCGGCCCTTGCCCAAGCGGGTGATTTACTAGCGTTGTCAGATACACTTGCCTATCGCCGTGGGCGTCCCAAAGGACGGGGCGCGGGCGAGACATCAGCCGTCCGTCGGCAATGATGCACTGACGATCGAAGGACCTGTACGCGTACCGGACAATTCGGGGAATCGGGGCATTCCTGGGCAATCTTGCGATTGGTCTGGAGTCGGGTTTGCTAGCCGGCGCGACGCAATAAACTCCGTCAACCTCGCGGTCGCCCGTACCATGAAATGCCTCTGACCGGTCCTTGGCGGACAGCAGGGCGCGCCAACGCGATTCCAGTGTCTCTTCGTTTGGCCCGATGGGCCAGGTCCGCTTCAACTGGACCCCCGAATGCTGCCAGGGCAAGAGGTCCGTCAGCAACGGCCACTTGAAATACTTGCCGGCGCCGGCAGCCCGGAAGGGCGCGTGCCAATCATCGGGGCAGTCTTCCCATTGCAGGGAACCAAAGTCAGCAATGCTGTCCAGGGCCTTCAACTTTTCATCGCGCGTGCCGTCAATCCGGACGAAATGGACCTTGGCGGGGATGTCGCTCTTGACCTCGCCGTAGCGGACCGCGACGGCGATTGCCACGGGTGTTTGAATGGCAAAGACGTTCTCGCTCTTGCGCGTGCCTCGCCCTTCGCCGCCCAGGTCGAGGATCCAGACTTCATCGCACACCCGGCGAATATGCTCCCGCATTCCGCAGAGGGCGTCGCCGTCCAGGTAGCTTGACGCGCTGATGAAGCTCACCACGCCCGGCCCGGCGGCCGTTCTGTGCTCAAAGACCTTCCACAGCGCCCATCGCCAGAAGTAGACGTACAAGTTGTAGGCGTTCTTCAAGTCTCCGCCATGACCGGCGGCCTTTGCCGGTTCCGTAAAATCCTTGAAGATCGCGGCGGCGCCCTTCATATCGTCGCCCCACCGGACCCATCCGCCGGTCCTGGCCTTGTTGGTCGCGCCGGCTGCCTCGTGCCGGCCGTAGGGCGGGTTGCCCAGACAGACGATTACCTGGGCCTTATCCTTCACTTCAAGCGCCCGGCGGTGCTGTTCGGCGATAGGCTTCAAGTACAACGGGAGCTGTGGCGGGGTCGTATGCGGGCTTTCAAGGGTGTCGGTCAGGTAGATGCGGGTTCCCCCGGGCGGTAGTTCGGCGCCCTTGTCTTGAAGGGCCCGTGTCACGCGCAGTTCCGTTACGGCGAACGGGCCGACCATGACCTCAAACCCGAAGAGATTGCGGGCCATCGCCGTAGCCTGACCGGGCACGGCCCCGTGGCCCTGCTCGGCTTCGACTTTCCGCAATGCGTGGTCGATCGCGGCAAGGATGTAGGTCCCCGTGCCGGCGGCCGGGTCCAGCGTCACCACGCCGTGGTCGGCAAAGCCCAGGGCCTTGCCGAGACGGTTGGTCAGCAGGTCGTCGATCAGGCGGACCTGCGCGCGGGCGACCTCGACCGGGGTGTAGTAGGCCCCAGCTTCCTTGCGCAAGTCGGGGTCGTATGTGGCCAGGAAGTCTTCGTAAAAGTATCGCCAGGGGTCCTTGGGCCCGGTCAGGGCCTCCGGCGGCACTTCGCCGACAACGCGGAGCAGAAGGTTCAGCGACGCGGAGATTTCCGCCTGGGCCGCC
>JBEKCP010000485.1:0-4658 GCA_050014815.1 Thermoguttaceae bacterium
GATTCTGGGAGGAAAGCCCCCGGACTGCGTCCGGGGGTTGCTGCGTGACGCCAGGCACTCCTCACTTGCTTTCCAGCGGGATGACGCCGTCCCACTTGGGCGGCGGCGTGCGGTTGCGCCCCGCCATGTAGACCGTCAGGAAGTCCTTCGCCCGGTCTTCAGCCGGAATGCGGTGCAAGAGCTGGAAAGACTCGAGCCATCGGCCCGCGACAAAAGCGTCCAGGGCCGCCTCGTAAATCTCCAGGTGTTCGTCGGTCAGGTCCGGGTTGACGGAGGCGGGGGGCAGAAGCTCGCTCACCACCAGCGGCGTGTCCAGCCCGTACGGCAGGACGACCGCCAAGCGTCGCATGCGGGCGATCTCGCGCGGCACCTGAGAGCGAACGACCGCGGCGGTGGCCTCGTCCATCAAGACGGGCGCATGGAGGATTTTGGTCATGCCTTCCAGGCGGGACGCCAGGTTCACGACGGGACCGAACACCGTCACCTTGACCTGGTCGACGGTCCCGATCTTGCCGGCCACGGCCCGCCCGGTGGCGATGCCGATCCCCGCGTGGAAGCCCTCGGTGGCCTCGAACTCCGCGCGGACGGCCACGGCAGCCCGAGCGGTCCGCAAGGCGGCGTCGGGCTGGGCCAGCGGCCAGCCCCAGAAGCCCATGGCCGCGTCGCCTTGAAAATCGCCCACCACGCCCCCCTGCTCCCGGATGTGATGGGTCATCACGCCCAGCGCGTTGCTCACCCGCTGCAACATCCCCAACAGGTCGCCGGCGTGCCGCTCCGTCTCCCTCGAGAAGCCGCGGAGGTCGCAGAACATGACCGTCACGGTGGTTTCCCGCGGGGCCAGCACGACTTCCGGGTCCTCGGTCGCGAGGGTTTCGAGCACGACGGGCGAGAAGAACTGGCTGAGCGTGGCGTGGCGGTGCTCCAGGATCCGCATCTGGCGGAGCGAGCCGAGCATGGCCGCCACCAACTCGGTGAACTTCACGTCCTCGCGGAGGTCGGTGGGATCGGACGAGGAGGGGGTGATGCCGGCCCGCTCGATGTCGAATCGCCCCGCCACGTAGAGCCCCCAGCCCAAGCAGGCATTGCCGACCACGGGCGTGCAAAAGGCCCAGTCGAACGTCTCACTTTCGGTGAATCCACGGCCGGGGGCGGTCTCGCCGCCCCGCCATACGTGCAGCACGCTCTGGCGTTGCCGGATCGCCTCCACAATCAGCCCCTGGCTGGACTGGAAGTCGCTGGCGATCGCCAACCGCTGGTCCCAGTGCAACACGCGGGTGCGGAGCGGCCCCGATGCGAGTTCTTCCGACGAAACGCGCCGCGGCGTCAGGTCCTGGCCGGCGGGCTGCCGCTGGCCGGCCTCGACCACCGGTTCGACCGCCACCACTGCGGCAGCGTCCGCCCTCGGCACCCCGGCCAACAGCATGCTCACCACCCGGACAAACAGCTCGGCATCGCCGGCCGCCCCGGAGATGACTTGCGGCAGCCGCCCGAGCACCTCCAGGCGATGGTCCGGATGCTTGAAGCGGACCTGGCGGAGGTACTGGGCACTGAACGACTGCTGCTGGACCGGCTCGGGGACATCGGCCGTTACGGCCACCCGCTGGTCGGCCAGCGTAAAGGTCGTCTGCCCAACCACGAAGTGCTCGCCCGGCTCCAGCATGCACGTCTGGACCTCTTTACCTTGGACGAACACCGGGTTTCGGCCCTCGGGGAGCCGGGTCACTTCCAGGCGATCTCCGTCCCACCGGACATTGACGTGCCGTCGCGAGATCTGGTGGTCCCAGGGCACGGCCCAGGCCCCGCTCTGCCGCCCCAGCACGACCGCCTGGCCTTCCGGCAGGCTCCGCCGCCACCGCTGTTGCGCTTCGGCGCCTTGGGCGATCAGGTCGGGCATGGGGAAGGAAGGGATTGGGGATTAGGGATTGGGGATTGGATTTCAAATCTGAGATTTGAGACCTGAGAGTTGAGAATTGAGACGGCTCCTTGCGCGCTCCGTCCTATTCTCCAATCCCCAATCCCTAATCCCCAATCCCTTTTTGTCACGTCCATATTCGTCCTACCCGCGCGGCGAACACCCAAAGGCCGGCCATCACCAGCCCCACCAGAATCAGTGCCCGCACA
Source organism: Thermoguttaceae bacterium (assembly GCA_050014815.1). Classification (GTDB taxonomy): domain Bacteria; phylum Planctomycetota; class Planctomycetia; order Pirellulales; family Thermoguttaceae; genus JBEKCP01. The sequence continues at coordinate 2,122 of JBEKCP010000485.1, forward strand.
CCGCAGCGGATCAACTCCCCGCGGAGCCTCGCGATGATCGAGCCGATGGCCGCATCGTAGCCCTCCTGGACGATCACCAGCCAGCCGGTATCCTCGCCGCGGATCCGGACGGGCTTCATCTGGGCCAGATACCGCCGGCGATACGGGCCGCCCTCCTTGTCCGCGCCCAGCGGATCCACGTAGTTTGCCCCTTGCGCAAGGCTGTCCGGCAGACGGTCGGCCGTCAGGCGATAGTCCATGAACCGGTCGGGCACGCCGCCGCACGCCGCCATCACGTCAAGCAACGGGTGCTCGACGATCAGGCCCTTGTTCTTCCCGTCGCGGAAGTCCACCAGCACGGCAAACTGGTCTTTGGTGCCCGGGAACTTGATGAATCGGCCCACGTCGGTTGTCCGCGCAACCACGCCGAGGAACTTCCGCTCGGGCGAATCGTCATAGATCGGAGTGACGACCCCGACCAACCACGTCATGGTGGCCTGGGAGCGGAACACGTTGGCCTGCGTCTTTCGGAGGTGCTCGCCCGGGGCGGGACGCCACGTTTCCTCCCGGTCCGAGGGGCCGCCGTGGAAATAGCTCCGCCAGGCGAATGTCCGCCCGATCGTCGGACCTTCGGGCACGCGGGCGACCGACACCCCGAGTTCGTCGCACAGCAGCCAACTGACGGCGTCGTGCTCCTCGCCCGGCCTGGTAGCCGACGCGCAGAGCGCGGCAAACGCCCGCTGGAGTTCCGCGCGATCGGGCAAGGCGCGGAACTCCTTGCCGAGCTGCTCCAGGTCCTTTTTCGACACAGCCGGATCATCGAGCCGCGTCCGCACGTCGCGCATGGCCGGCCTGCCGAGGATCTCGGCCATGACCTGGTGGAATGGAGGCGTGCGGGCCGCATCCTCGACCAGTTCGTAGCGGCGCTCCAATTCCCCGGCGGCGGCATGTGCCACGTTCTCCGCGGCGAAGCGGTCGCTTTCCAGCTCGCTTTCCACGAGCGCGTCGTTGAGTTCGCGGACGGCCGCGCTGAACCCCCACCAGGCGAACCACCCGACGACCATGAGCAGCAGCACGGGCCCGAGGGCCCCCAGGAGCATCAAAGGCCGTCGCGCCCGGCGGGCCGTGTGCTCGTCCAGCGCCGACAGCACGGCGTGGACGCTCCCGAACCGCTCGCGTGGTTGGACGGCCAGGCAGCGGTCGATGATCTCGGCCAGGCCGCGGTCCACGCCCTTCACCCGCCGGTGCCCCGACGGCCGCGGCGCCGTCTCGATCGACCGCCGATAATCCGCCAACCGCGTCTTCAAGTCGGCCGTCTTCTCGAACCGCTCGACCGCCGCCTCCGTCCGGTAGGGAGGACTCCCGCAGAGCATGCAATACAGCAGCGCGCCCAGGGCATAGATGTCCCAGCGGACGTCGGGCATGGCCTCCAGGTCGGCCTGCTCGGGCGCCATGTAGAACATCGTCCCCAGCGCCGGCGCTTGTTCGTTCGACAGCCGCGACTGCCCGAAATCGGCCAACCGCGGCTTGCCGTCCTGGTCCAACAGGATGTTGGCGGGCTTGAGGTCGCAGTGGAGGATCCCCTTGGCATGCGAGTGGACCAGCCCGGTCGCCACGTCGCGGAAGATCCTGACCGCCTCTGCGATCCCCAGCGGGCCGGCCTGGAGCCGATCGCCCAGCGACCCGCGATCCAGGTACTCCATGACGTAGTACGGCGGGTCGGCGTCCCAGCCGACCGCCAGGAGTTGCACCACATACCGGTCGGCGAAGAGGAAGGCCAGCTTCTCGACCTCGCGGCTCAAGAGCGACCAGTCCAACCCGCCGCGATGGGCGTAGAACTTGATGGCCACCCGCCGGCCGGTGTTCCGCTCGACGGCTACCCAAACCTCGCCATAGGCCCCGGCCCCCAGGAACTGTTGGGGGTCATACCCGGGGACCTGCGTCGGCGGGTGCCCGCGATTCAGGCTCATCTCCTGCGAGCGGCGCCGCTCCTGGCCGCCCTGCGGTTGCGTCATGTCGGTGCTCATCGTGGTTAAGTATATCCACCCCCCGCCCGGCAGTCAGCCCCTTGGCGGCTGCCGGCCAGGCGGGCGGCACATCCCTGCGGATTCGTTGCGAGCCGCCCCGGCGGCATTTATGATGGACATCTCGCCCGTGCTCGATGCCGTCCACCACCCCGGAGCCGCGACCATGCCCCGCCCCGTCTTCCCCATGGCCCTGCTGATTGCCGCGACGTTCTGCCTTTCGGCGATCCGCCTCCCCGCGGCCGAGGTCACGGCCGAGCGATCCCCGGGCGGCGTGACGGTCAAGATCGACGGCCAACCCTTCACCGAGTACCTCACCCGCTCCGGCACGAAGCCGATCCTCTGGCCGATCCTCGGTCCGACGGGAAAAGCCATGACCCGGGCCTACCCCATGGAAAACGATCCCGGCGAGACCCGCGACCACCCGCACCAGCGGTCCCTGTGGTTTACTCACGGCAGCGTCAATGGCGTGGATTTCTGGGCCGAGTCGGGCAAGAACGTCGGGACGATCCAGCACCGCGGGTTCGTCAAGGT
>JBEKCP010000486.1:0-4643 GCA_050014815.1 Thermoguttaceae bacterium
ACGTGTACCGGCGCCCAAGGCGTGAACCACCAGCCGCCGGCCGCCAGGAGGACCGCCATGCCGCCCAGCGGCCGCAGGCCGATCTGGCCGACGCCGGGAATCCGGATCATCCGCTGCTGGGCGGTCCGCCGGCCGGGCGCGTGCCTCTCCGATGCGGCGTGCTGGTCGTGCCGCCGCCGCCGGAGAACTTCCAGGGAAAAGAACCCTCGGGGCCGCGTCGCCAGTACGTACGTCGCCATCGCCAATACGATGAACCCCAACGCCAATAGACGTTGTCTGAGGGCCGGCACCTCGCCCAAAAGGTAGTGGCCCGCCACCGCGTATGCCACGGCTGCCGTCCCCATCGCCAATGTCAGCGCAAACTGCAAGCGAGCCTTCCACGGGGAAGAGAACCGTGAAGCGGTCGCTCCGCCAAAAGAACTCATCGAGTGGTGGGCCATCGAAATCCTCGAACCTCATTATTGTAATACCATCGGGTGGTCCTCGCAATGTGCTCCCGCCGATTCCACCGACCTTTTCACAAGCTCCGAGCGCCGTATGTCGATCTTGAAGATAGGGGGCATTCTGCCCGGCGGTGGGAAAGGGACGTTCCATGCCAACTCTTCCCGGCGACTCCAGCCACGCGGTCCCAAAGGGCCCTCCCGCGAAAATCTCGCTGGCGGTGTACCTTATTGCGTTTCTTGGGGTTGGCGCCGTGGCCTATTGGAAGGGTTCGCCGGCGAGGGCTCCATCGTCGCAGGCCCGCCCCATCGAAGCCACGGCAACGGTGTCGATCCGGGAGACCCACTCGACCGCTCGCGACCCGGCGACGGGGGCCGGCGGCGCGGCGCCTGAAACCTCCAACCCTCGGCCGGCTGTCGCGCGTCCCGATCCCTCGCAAGTCCAGCAACAGATCCTCGCCTTGGCCGACGAAGACGAGCGGGGCCGGCTCCAGGTCGAAACAAGAGCCGAGACCTTGCCCGGCGAGAAGTCGCCCGGCCAATGGAAAGTCTCCCTCACCCTCCGGGACACCGCTGCCGACCGTGCAGCCCAGAACGTCAACACGCTGGCCCGGGCGTACGCCGAGGCATACCGGGCCGAGTGGAAGTCGTCGGTAGACCGCGTTTACGAAGGCGCCCGGGCGACAACCGACCGCGCCGCCGAGCAATTCCGCCAGTCGCAGTCGCGGCTCAATGCGCTCCGGGACCGGCAGATCCAGGCCGCGCGGGAGGCGCTCCAGCGGCCTCAACCCGCCCCACCCGCGGCTTCACCCCCGGCCGACAACCCCGATTGGACCGCGCTGGACCGCCAGTTGACCGAGTTCCGCGCCCAACGCACGGAGTTGCTGGCGTCCCGCACTCCAGTACACCCGGCGATCCAGGACCTCGACGGCCGCATTGCGCTGGCCGAGGAGCAGCTGGCGATGGTTCCGCGGCAACCCCCTGGCGCCGCCGTCGCAACGCCTCCCAAGGTTGAGGCGTCGGCCTCCCTGCCCGATCCGGCAGAGCTTCAGGGGCTCCGACGGGCGGTGGAGGAGGCCGGGCGAGCGCACGAGGAGGCCATCCGGACGGAACGCTTCGCCTGGCAGGCCCGCTTCCACGAGCCGATGGTCGAACTCCAGCCGGCCTTTGAGCCGCCGGCGCCGCGGCGGTGGCCCGTCGGCGCCATGGCGCTTCTGGGGGCCGTGGCCACGGGCCTGACCATGGTCGTGGGCCTCGGGATGATCTCCGCCGGGGCGGGCATTGAACCCCCGCTAACAACCATCGCCCAGTTGGAGGCCGCCGCCGGGGCACCCGTCGTCGGTGTCGTCCCGGGGACGGAACAGGCCCCTCTGCTCAACCCCGAACGCCAGCATCTGCTGCGTTGGGCACTCATCATCGCGGGTGTGCTGGCCTCGGCCGGCGGCCTGGCCATGCTTTGGATCGTCCATCCCGCGTGATCCCTCCAAATCGGGTTTACCCGTGATGACCAGCGTGCCGAATGGAAGGTACGAGATAGTATAGCCCTGCCGAGTTAGTTTGGGAAAATGGGAAAAAGGGGACAGTCCCCATTTGCCGGAACGGCCCGGAGGGTGCTTTGCACAAATGGGGACTGTCCCCTTTTTCGTTAGTTTGGGAAAAGTGGGTGATGTACGAAGCCTACTTCAATCTTGGGGAGCGTCCATTCGCTTCGGTGCCGCGGACCGATCACTATTTCCCTGCGGCAACGATCCAGGGTGCCCGCGGGACGCTGATCCGCTGTGTCGATCGTGGCGAGGGGGCGGCCATTCTGGTCGGCCCGCCTGGGACCGGCAAGACTCTGCTGTGCCAGATTCTGGCCGAGCATTTCCAGGGCAGTTTCCGGGTGGTGCTGCTGGGGGCCGGACGACTCTCCACGCGGCGAGCCTTGCTCCAGGCGATTCTGCACGAGTTGGGACAGCCCTACCGGGACATGGACGAGGGAGAACTCCGCCTGGCCCTGACCCATCATGCGACGCTCGGCGAGGACTGCTCGCGGCCAGTCGTGCTCCTGGCCGACGAGGCGCACGATCTGCCGCTGCGCCTCCTGGATGAGATCCGTATGCTGACCAACCTGGTGCGCGAAGGCCAGCCGGCCGTGCGGCCGGTCTTGGCCGGCAACCGCGGCCTGGAAGAACGGTTTGCCAGTCCGAGACTCGAGTCGTTCAACCAACGGCTGGCCGCACGGTGCTATCTTGAGGCATTCCAACGGGCCGAAACGGAGCAATACATCCATGCGCGGATCGCTGCGGCCGGAGGACTCGCACCGCAGATTTTTCCTCCCGAGACCTGCCAGAGCGTGTACAAGGCGACTGACGGCGTACCCCGTTTGATCAACCAGGTCTGTGACCACGTGATGCTGCTGGCCTCGGCTTCCGGACTGCGGCGGATCGAGCCGGCCCACGTCGAAGAGGCCTGGGCCGACCTGCAGCAGTTGCCCGCGCCGCAGAGCGATTTGCCCCGCGGCGAAGAGCCCGCCGTTATCGAATTCGGCGGACTGGAGGACGAACCCGAGAAGGACGGCAGTCCCGGCGGTGCGGCCGCCGAGTCCGGACGCGGCCTGTTGCGGATCTCACCCGAGTCCAGCCGGCCGGACCCCTCCGACTCCGGCCCGTGCGAGCCTGCCGCCGAGCTGGGCCGAATCCAAGAGATCCTGGCCGAGGTTGACGAGGAGTTCAAGCCCGCCGGATCCATCAAGCCGGAGGTCGAGATCCTGCTGGACGAGCCGGATCATCCGTTCCGTGAGACCTTCGCCGAGGAGGAGGTGGTTGCCGATCGCTATGCGCCGGCCGCGCGCGGCCCGTCGCCGGCAACGCCGCACGAAACCGCCGCCGTGAAACTGCCGACGCTGCAAGAGGAAGAGGAATTCGTGGCGACCGCGGACGCTGGAGACGGCCAGCCCGGACGCGATCTGGCGGGCGCCGCCCCGTGCCAACCGGAGCCCACCCCCGCCTTCTCGCCGCCGTTGGCGGTCCGCCAAAATGATCGGATGGAGCAGGTGGAGCCCGAGGATGCCGGCGCGGTCGTCGTGGAGGAGAGCGACGAGGACACGCCGTGGCCGGAGCGGACGGTTGCGGCCGTACGGCGGCAACAGTACGGGCGGTTGTTCGCAAACCTGCGACGAAGCAGTTGAGTCGCCAACAGACCGACAAGCGAGGATCGTATGGGCCTGATGCTCGAAGCGCTGAAACGGATCGACGCCCGAGCGATAGCTCCACGGCCGCCCGAGCAGCCCGATCCGTTGGTACCGCCGGTTGCGGCCGAGTTGCCCAGTTGGTGTGAAGCCGCCATCGCGACCGTTATGACGGAACTTCCGGAGTGCGGAACCGATTTCTCCCCCGAGGCTGAGCCCGCATGTGCTGGCCCATGCGGATTAGTAAAGCCGCCCGACTACCTAGTAAAGCCCCCCGACTGCGTCGGGGGGGTGCCCGAGCCCGCATGTGCTGGCCCATGCGAACCCGCATGTGCTGGCCCCTACCAGGACCTGGCTTCGCACATCGTCAAGCAATTGACACCGGGGCGTCCCGCCGCGGTCATGTTCACCGCCCTAACCGACGACCACCCGGCGACGACCCTCCTGGCGCAACTGGCGCCGGCACTGGCCGAGCGGACCGAAGGCGGAGTGCTGCTGGTCGACGCCGATTTCCGGCATCCACATCTCGCCGGGCAGTTCGGCGTGGACGCCGCGGTCTGCTTGTCCGACGTGCTGGAGGGCAAGGCGAATTGGTCCGATGCCGTCCGCCCCACCGCCACGCCGCGGCTGCACCTCCTGCCTGGCGGCCCAATCGCGGCCGAGAAAGACCGATCCGCCGGGCAGCTCGACCTCGGCCGGCTCTTGCGGGAGTTGGTGCGGCAGTATGCGTTAGTGTTGGTCGCCGCGGACTCACTGGCCCACGGCGAGGTCGGCCTGATCGCCGGCGGCTGCGAGGGGACTTACCTGGTGGTCCAGCTCGGACAGGCGAGTCGGCGGACGGTTCGACAGGCGGCCCGGGTGATCGAGCGATGTCGCGGCCGGCTGTTGGGCTGCGTGGCGGTAGAGGGATTAGGGATTGGGGATTAGGGATTGGGGATTGGGGATTGGGGATTGGGGATTGGGGATTGGGGATTGGGGATTGGGGATTGGGGATTGGGGATTGGGGATTGGGGATTGGGGATTGGGGATTGGGG
>JBEKCP010000487.1:0-4630 GCA_050014815.1 Thermoguttaceae bacterium
CGCCTCGCGGAACCCGTAGGTCCGCATGTCGCGGTAGAGCACCATGACGCGGGCCTGGGGGTAGAGCTTCTTCAGCTCCAGCGCGTTCTTCACCGCGGTTGTGCAGCAAACCCGGCTGCAATAGGGCCGCTCGGCGGTCCTCTGCTCCACGCACTGGATCATAACGACGGTGGCCGCCGCGGGAATGGCCAGGTCTTTGCGGTGGAGCCGCTCGGACAGCTCCAATTGCGTCAGCACCTTGGGGCTTTGCCCGTAGCCGTAACTCTGCGGCTTCTGCTCGGTGGCCCCGGTGGCCACGACGACCACACCGTGCTTGACGCTGGTTGTGCCCTGGGGGCCGCAGAGGGACGACGTGAAATTGCCGACGTGCCCCTCGACCTTCGCCGCGCGGGCGTCCAGGTGGACGGTGATCCGGGGATGGGCGGTGACGCGCTCGATCGTGCGGGCGAGGAATGTCTGAACGTCCTGGCCGTCCAGCGTGGCGTGGAGTTGGCGGGCGGTGCCGCCCAGCTCGCGGGATTTCTCGACCAGGTGGACCGGGAAGCCCTGGTCGGCCATGGCCAGGGCCGCGGTCATGCCGGCGATCCCGCCGCCCACCACCAGTGCGGCGTTGTTCACTGGCACGGACTCCTCCACGAGCGGCATAAGGCGCGCGGTGCGGGCAACCGCCATGCGCACCAGGTCGCAGGCCTTGTCCGTGGCCCGCCCCGGCTGGCCCGTGTGGACCCACGAGCACTGGTCGCGGATGTTGGCCATATCGAGCAAGTACGGGTTGAGGCCGGCGTCGCGCAAGGTGTCGCGGAAGATGGGCTCGTGCGTCCGCGGGGTGCACGAGGCAACCACCACGCGGTTGAGTCCGTGCGCGGCGATCTGGTCCTTGATGTGGTTCTGCGTGTCGTCGGCGCAGGTGTACGTGTTGCTCTCGGCCACCACGACGTGCGGAAGGTGGCGAGTCTGCTTCACCACGCGCTCGACGTCCACCACGGAGGCGATGTTGCTCCCGCAATGGCAGATGAAGACGCCGATCCGCGGCGGCTCGTCGGCGATGTCGCGCTGGGGCGGATAGGTCTTGCGGCGGACCCGGGTTCCGCGGGCCGGGGCCAGGAGCGTCATGGCCCGGGCGGCCGCCGCGCTGGCCTGCACCACCGTGTCCGGAATGTCCTTGGGCTCCTGGAAGGCCCCGCCCACGAACACGCCCGGCCGCGAGGTGTCCAGCGGGCACAACTCGTCGGTCCGCGCGAACCCCCACCGGTTCAGCACCACGCCCAGCCGATCGGCCTGCTTCTGGAGCGATGCGGCGGGCTCCAGCCCCAGCGAGAGGACGATCATGTCGAACTCGTCTTCAGTCTGCTTGATTTCCGGGCTGGCGTAGACGACGCGGAGGTTGTGCGTGCCGGGCATTTCGTAGGTTCGCGAGATGAAGGACCGCACGTAGCGGACCCCCAACTGGTTCTTCGCCCGATCGCAGTAGCGGTCGAAGTCCTTGCCGAACGCCCGCAGGTCGAGGAAGAAGATGGTCACGTCCAGGCCCGGCTCGTGTTCCTTGGCAAGGATGGCCTCCTTGGTGGCGGCCATGCAGCAGACGCTGGAGCAGTAGTCGTTGTCGCAGCCGGAGTCGCGGGAGCCGACGCACTGGATGAAGGCGATTCGCTTGGGCGGTTTGCCGTCGGCGGGCCGGCGGATGTGCCCCTGCGTGGGGCCGGAGGCGGAGAGCATCCGCTCGAACTGCACGTTGGTGAGCACGTTCGGGGCGTAGCCGAAGCCGAACTCGCCGCGCCGCGTGGCGTCGAAGGCCTCGAAGCCGGGGGTGAGGACCACGCTGCCCACCTCCAGCTCGATCTTCTCCTCCGCCTGATCGTAGTCGATGGCGCCGGCCTGGCAGACCTTGCCGCAGAGCCCGCACTGCCCCGTCGTGAAATGGATGCAGCTCTCGCGGTCGATGACCGGCACGCGGGGGGAGGCCTGCGGGTGGGCCAGGTCGATGCACGGCCGCGCGGTCAGGTACTTGTCGAAGTCGGTGACGTGCGGCTTGAGCCGGCGCGACGTGATGGTCGCCAGGTCGATGGCCCCGGTCGGGCAGACGAACGCGCAGGCCCCGCAGGCCTGGCACTGATCGGTCTTCTGGTCGAACGCGGTGCGGACTTCCTTCGCCGCGCCGCGGCCGTAGAGGTTGATGGCCCCGCGGCCCATCATTTCATTGCACACGCGGGTGCAGAGGCCGCAGAGGACGCATTTTCCGTCGGGTTCCGGCTGGAACGGCGTGCTTTCGACCCCGAGCCCCCGGGCCAGCTCGGCCAGCTCGCGGGAATCGGGGGCCTGGGCCAACATCAGCTCCAGGACCGTGCGCCGCGATTCCTTCACCTTCTCGGTCTCCGTGCGGACCACCAGCGCGTCGTCGATCGGGTGGCTGCACGAGGCGACCAACTGCCCGCCGCGCGGCGTCTGGAGCTCGACCAGGCAGACGCGGCACGCCCCGTAGGGCGTCAGGCCGCGGTAGTTGCACAGCGTCGGGATGGTGACGCCCATTTGCCGCGCGGCATTGAGGACGGTCGTGCCGCGGGGCACCTCCGCGGTGCGGCCGTCGATGTCTATGAGTATCCGATCCGTTGCGTTTGCGGTCATCGTCATCCTCAGGCGTAGGCTCTCTCTCGGCTTTGCGGCCGCGCCAACTCCCGGCATACGCCCGCGGCGCACCGGTGGTCGCGGATGTGGGCCTCGAACTCGTCGCGGAAGTGCTCCAGCGTGGTCAGGACGGCGGTGGGGGCCATGCTCCCCATGCCGCAGACGGCCGCGGACCGGATGGACCGGGCGAGCCGCTCCAGCAGGGCGAGGTCCTCGATTGCCGCCTTACCCTCGCACATCCGCCGGAGCAGTCGGGACATCTGCTTCACGCCCTCGCGGCAGGGCACGCACTTGCCGCACGACTCCTCCAGGAAGAACCCGACGAGGAAGGCCGCCATGTCGACCATGCAGGCGGTTTCGTCCAGTACTATGACGCCGCCGGTGCCGATCATGATGGACTGGCCTGGGCGGTCTTCGGTGTCGATGGCCAGGTCGAGCATGGAGGGGCCGATGCAGCCTCGCGAGGCCCCGCCGGCCTGGACGGCCTTCAGCGCGTGGCCGTCGGCCAGGCCGCCGCCGATCTCGTAGACCAGGTCGCGGAGCGTGACGCCGAAGGGCACTTCCACCAGCCCGGCGTTCTTGACCGCGCCTTCCAGCGAAAAGATTGTGGTGCCCGGGGTCCGCTTCGTGCCCATCGCGGTGTACCAGGCGGCGCCGCGGGTCAGGATGGGCGGCACGCTGGCCCACGTCTTGACGTTATTGACCACGGTGGGTTTTCCCCACAGGCCGCTGGTGACCGGATAAGGCGGGCGGGTCCGCGGCTCGCCCGAGCGGCCTTCGAGCGATTCGATCAGGGCGGTTTCTTCGCCGCAGATATAGGCCCCCGCCCCGCGGCGGACCGTGACGCGGAACGACCATCCGCTGCCGAAGATGTTGTCGCCCAACAGACCGCTCTTCTGGGCCTCGTCGATGGCGTGTTCGAGGATCTCGATGGCCAGCGGATACTCGTTGCGGACGTAGATAAAGCCCTCGGTCGCGCCGATGGCGTAGGCGCCGACGAGCATCCCTTCAAGGATCGCGTGGGGATCGCCCTCCAGCACGGTGCGGTCCATGTAGGAGCCGGGCTCGCCTTCGTCGGCGTTGCAGACGATGTATTTCTGATCGGCGGCGGCCTCTCGGGCAATCTTCCATTTCTGGCCGGTGGGAAAGGCCGCCCCGCCACGGCCCCGCAGGCCGGACTGGAGCATCTCGTCGATCACGGCTTCGGGCGTCATTTGCGTCATGGCCCGCAAGGCCCCGCGATACGTGCCGCGGGCGATCGCCTCGTCCAGCCGCATCGGGTCGATCATGCCGCAGTTCCGCAGGATGACTTTCTGTTGCCGGCGGTAGAAATCGAGCGTGGACCACTCGGGCACTTTGCCGATCTCGGTCGAGCCCGCCGCGTATTGATGGACCTCGCCGGTCGAGACCATTTCTTCGGACTGGATCCGCCCCAGGGGGACTGTCCCAATTTTCGCGCCAGCGAAAATGGGACTGTCCCCTTTTGACGCTTGATAGGCGGCCAGCAGTTGGCGGGTTTTCTCGGCCGTCATGTTGGCGTAGCAGAGCCGCGGGCCGCCGGGAGGGACGAGGTCCAGGAGCGGCTCCTGGGCGCAGAACCCGATGCAGCCCGTGCGGCATACGACGGCGTCCAGGCCGAGTTCCTCGACCGCGCGGCGGGCGGCCGTCTCCACGGCCCGCGCCCCGACGGCAACGCCGCAGCTCGCCGCGCCGACGATGATCTTCAACTTGGGCGGATAGAGCGCGGCCCGGCCGGTGGCCGCCGCCCGATCGAGGTCCGCCGGAAAAAGGGGACAGTCCCCATTTGCCGTGACCAACGTTCCGTCGGTGCCCGCCCGAAGGGTGCTTTGCACAAATGGGGACTGTCCCCTTTTTCCTTCCGGGTTCATGCGAATTGCTCCAGAGTCTCCGAAACCCGATCGATCTTCACGCGGCCGAAGGGTTGGCCGTCGACCTTCATCGCCGGCGACAAGGCGCAGAGCCCCAGACAGCGGACGGTCCGCAGGGT
>JBEKCP010000488.1:0-4628 GCA_050014815.1 Thermoguttaceae bacterium
GGCATCGAAGTCTCTCCGTGGGCGATACGGCAGCGGGAGGTTCGCGCCCGGAGAACCTCCCTATTGTGATCCTATTTTGCCGGTGGTATAATGGCACCTGACCGGAGCCGATCTCCAGCTTCAGAGGGTAGGCGATCATGGCGACACCGCAACGGCCAGTTGGCTCTCCCCCTCCGCCCGCGGGCGCAACCTTGGTCCCCGCCGCTATCCCGCTTTCCCAATCGCAGCCAGACATGTCACGGCCGGTGCAACCGGCCGTGGGCGATATGATCGGTTACGCGCTGGGCGTTAGCCTACGGGAATTTGGCAAGGGCATGATGTGCGTCGGGATTCACACCGGCCCTTGGACCGTAGCCACTGCAAGACGGAGTTGGGCCCGCATTCGCGTGACGCCGGGAAAGAAGGAGAGACAAACCATGCGTGTTCTATCTGCCAGCATTATAGCCCTCGTCCTTGGTTTAGGAACAATCACTATTGCAGAAGAAAAGGAGACCGGGGCCACAGCATATAATGATCTCAAGGAACCTTACCACACCAAGCTTCTAAATGCTTGGCGGGAGAAGGTTTCTGATATCAAGAAGGAGATCCAGAGAGGGGAAAAGTCTTCTGGACACATCACTGCGGATATGGGCACCGTTCCGCCCTCACGTCCGGGAATGAGCAGGTCAGATCTCCTAAAGCAACGAAAGGCTTATACGCAGTCTCTTAACGATAGTAAGAAGGCTTATACACAGCGTCTTAACGATCTCAAAAAGGAGCTAAAGCAGCTTGAAATAAACAATCCACCGTACATTCCCTACATAGGGGAGTTGAGAAATTGGAGCGTCGGAGACTACGGGAGAGCGGCTGTCAGGAAAGCGACTATTGTTCAGATAGTCGGCAAGACTCAAATGCTAGTTAGGCTACTCCAGATTCGAGACGATCATGCTGCGACGATTATGCTCTCTGGATTCTCGACCGAGGGCCTCACGGATGATTCAGACGTGGATATTTCGCAGCCAATACAGATTACCGGCACCACCACCTACAACACGGTAATAGGCGGCACGAAGACGGTGCTGGTTGCCAAACCACTAGACCTTGAATCGCTCAAAAGGTAAAACGCATCAAGCGAGACGGGTCTTCCGTGAAAGTACCGCATGAGAAGATATCAGACGAAGACCATCGGCCTCTGCACAGCAAACTGTGTGTCAAGTCATACGAGTATCAAGGCGAGGGTCTTCTGGCGCGTGAAAAGGGATCATCGATTCCCCTCCCGTTTTCTTCACCAAATATCAGTGACTTCCCTTTCTTGTGCTGTTTTATCCCCAAGTGAAAGGAACTTGAAAGTGATTGACGGTATCGCCGGTATCGTGTTGAAGCTGAACACCGAGTATGAAGACTTGGAAACCTACCTTCAGGGCATCAGGAAGTCCAAGTGTTACAACGTCCCGAAGATCAAGAACAAGCCCGGCTACAAGTATCTTGTACCGGACCAATGGCTTATGATTTACGACCCCGGCAAAGAAGCGATTACCGTGGTGGGCAAGGTGATGAAGCAGAAGGACGACCCCGACAATCCAGAGTTTCCATGCTTCAACTACTTTGACCCCGCCAACCTCCACTTTCCCGGCCACATGAAATTACGGCTGAGATTTCTTGAGCGGGTCTTTGACAACTTCCGTAGCAGCCGCCGTTATCGCAACATCTCGGATGAACAGTTTGACCGTCTGATGGCTCAGCTAAGATGAAACTCCCTTCCCGTTTCTGCGGGCACAAATCCCGTTCCCGCAAAGACAACGAGGCCGGGAGCACGATCGACGCCTTCCGCAACAGCCCGAAGCTCATGGCCGGCCACCTGCGGCGGATGCTCCGTGGCGAGGGCCCGCTGCCCGTCGTCAACGGCATCGTGCCGTGGATGCCTAGGAAACGCTAGATGGGCCTGCGTGATTCTGGTAGAATAGTCGGGCTTGCTCGCAGACCGGTGCCCTCTCCCCGACCAACCTTTGGTCGGTGCCCGGGAGGGAGCTAGGGTGAGGGTGAGGGGAAAGAATTACTCACAGATCAGCAATCTCGAAACAACCCCTCACCCCCGACCCCTCTCCCGCAAGGGGAGAGGGGGGACAGAACGCAAAGCTCCCAGAATCACACAAGCTCGTTTAGGACAACCTAACTATCCCAGTGGAGGATTCTCGATGAAAGCCGTACTGATCGCTCCCCGAAAATACGTGCAAGGCCGAGGCGTGCTCGCGGAAGCGGGCGCGTATGTCCGCCTGCTGGGCAAGAAACCGCTGGTGCTCTGGGACGCCTGCGTCAAACAACTGGTGGGCGCCACGCTCCTGGCGAGCCTGAAAGAGGCCGGCCTGGAGACGGTCGAGGTCCTCTTCGAGGGCGATTCGACCAAGGCCGAGGTGGCGCGGATCGCCGAGATCGCCCGGCAGGCGGGGGCCGACGTCGTCATCGGCGTCGGCGGGGGCAAGACGCTCGACACGGGCAAGGCGGTCGCCGTGGCAACCGGCGCGAAGACGGTCACCTGCCCCACGATCGCCTCGAACGATTCGCCCACCAGCGCCGCCACCGTCTGGTACGACGCCGAAGGCAACTGCTGCGGCTGGGACTGCTGGCCCTTCAATCCCGACATCGTGCTGGTGGACAGCCAGGTGATCGCCAACGGGCCGGTGCGGGCGTTCGTGGCGGGCATGGGCGACGCCCTGGCCACCTGGCTCGAAGCCGAGGCCTCCTTTAAGAGCCGCGCCGCCACGCTCGCCGGCGGTGTGCCCACCATGGCCGGCATGGCCATCGCGCGGCTCTGCTACGACACGCTCATGGAGCACGGCATCGAGGCCAAGCGGGCCCTGGAGCGCCACGCCCTGACCCCCGCCGTCGAGAAGTGCATCGAGGCCAACGTGCTCCTGTCCGGGCTGGGCTTCGAGAGCGGCGGACTGGCCACCGCCCACATGATTGCCAACACCCTGCCCTCCTTCCCCGAGTGCAAGCGGTTCATGCACGGCGAGAAGGTCGGCTTCGGCGTCATCAGCCAACTCTGCCTGGACGACGAGAAGGGGACGGGCGAAATCCACGCGATCGTCGATTTCGAGATCGCCGTCGGCCTGCCGGTCACGTTCGCCGATCTCGGCCTTGAAGGGGTTTCGCGGGAGCGGTTGCGGCTGATCGGCGACGCCTGCGCGGCGAAGGGCTCGCTGTGCGAGAACCATCCGTTCCCGGTGACCGCCGAGGACGTGGTGGACGCGATGATCGCCGCCGACGCCTTGGGCAGCCACAGGAAGCGGCTGCGGCCGCACGATTGACGCCCGCCGCGGCGCCGTTTATAATGGGCGTTTGCCGCTCCAAGGAGCCTTTCATGAAGACGTTTCATCACATCGGTCTGGTTGCCGAGACGCCGAAGCCGGGCGAGCAGTATTTCCCTTCGCTGCGGGTTTGGGGCACCAATCCGGACGACGACCCGAACCGCGTCGAATGGGTCCGCTTCGCCCCGGACAGCCCGCTGGCCGGCACGCCCGTGGCCCAGATGCCCCACGTCTCCTGGGCCGTGGACGATCTGGACCGCGAGTTAGTGGGCAAGGAAGTGGTCGTCGGGCCGCTGGCCGTCAACGAACAAGTCCGCATCGCCTATTTCAAGATGGACGGCGCGCTGGTCGAGTACCTGGAGATCAAGTCGTAACCCGGGGGACTGTCCCGATTTTCGCAGCGAAGCGCGAAAATGGGACTGTCCCCTTCACCCGGATCAAGTCCCCCAAATGACGAAGGAGAATGCGATGAGCAAGGGTCGGAAGATCGGACGCCGCGCCGCGTGCGCGACGGTGTTGGGCATCGGCGGCGGTTTGCTGGTTGCGGGCGACGCCTCGGCGGCCCCGCTGGCGAGGCGCCGGACGGTCGCCCCGGCGGCGCTCGCCAACGCCGACTTCTACGACGGGGCACCCGGCGGGTACCCACTTGTGGGTGCGGGTCAGGGCAAGTTCAAGCCCGAGGCCGCCAAAGAAGTCTATCTCCGCTTCCTCGAAGCGGCCGGGTACCCCGTCTCCGAACGCCTTCGCAAGGAAATGTGGACGAGCGATTTCGGCGTGGGCCGCTTCACCGAAGTCGGCATGGCCGGCATGTTCTGGGTCAATAACCAGAAGGACAACTACACCAGCCTCGAAATGTTCCTGCTGCCGGGCCAGATGATCCCCGAGCACTGGCACGTGGCGCTGCCGGCCGAGAACGTGCCGGTGAAGATGGAGTCGTGGCACGTCCGCTGGGGTTCAAGCTATACCTACGGCGAGGGCGAGCCCACGGCAAAGCTGGCCGTGAAGATCCCCGAGTGCGAAGAGAAGTACGTCACGGTGCGGCACGAGAAGGCGCTCCGGTTGGGCGAGGTGACCGGACTGACCCGGCCCGAACAGAAACACTGGCAGCAGGCCGGGCCCGAGGGCGCGATCGTCACCGAGACCTCGACGTTCCACAGCGGCGCCGCCGTGCGGTTCACCGACCCGCGGATCAAGTTCTGAACAAGCCATGCACCGCCACCCCAGCCTTTCCGCATGCACGGCCCTCCTGGTGCTGCTGGGTACCGGGCAAGTCTTCGCCCAGTCGCAGCGCGAGATGGTCGAGGCCGACTGGCTGCGGCAGGCACAGCCGGCGCCGGCCCC
>JBEKCP010000489.1:0-4624 GCA_050014815.1 Thermoguttaceae bacterium
AAGGTCCTGACGTACGACGCCAAAGTTTATTACGTCGTCACACAGGGGGCCCGGATTGGGGACAGCATCCGCCGCCTGCCGGTCAACGGCAATGAAACGGTGCTGGACGCGATTGCCAGCGTCAACGGTCTGTCGCAGCTTTCGAGCAAGCGGATTTGGATTGCGCGGCCTGCCCCAGGCAAGGTCGACTGTGAGCAGATCCTGCCGATTGACTGGGATGCGATTACACAGGGGGGCGAGACGAAGACAAACTACCGGATCCTGCCGGGCGACCGGGTCTTCATCGCCGAACAGACGAGGTCCTTACTGGGGCACGTCCTGGACAAATTCGCGCCTCCGCACGAGCCCCCACACGAGCGGGTGTCCGGCCTAATGTCAACGCACTATTCGACGACCCCCGGCTTCCAGACGATGGGCCGCGAGTACAACCGGTCCCGCAGCGGCTTCTGACGGGGTGACCCGGCAGGGCAAGGACGGCCGCCCCTGCTGCTGGTTGGGGGCTCACAGCGTCTTGCCCCAAGGGCGTTTACGCCCTTTTCCGCCGCAGGGGGTCTTCGGCCCGGCGTTCACGCCGGCTTTGGAGTGCGGCGACTTGTCGCCGCTTTCTTGTAGCTCGCGGCGACTTGTCGCCGCTTTCTTGTAGCTCGCGGCGTCGGGCGCTGGTCCGCGGCCCTCCGCGAAAAGCGGCGACAAGTCGCCGCACTCCAAAGGGGACCCGCTTCGCCGGGAAAGGGCGTAAACGCCCTTATTGCCTGAAAGCAAACCGCCTTGCAGGAGAACCGCGTATTTCCCGGGCAAAACCGCCTTCCCGACCGAACATAAGAAACATTATCGGACGTTGCGGGGGGCGTTTGGCGGGTGGCTGTGCGACGACCGAAGTGTTCCCCAGCGTCTTTGCGGCTTGGCGCCTTTGCGTGAAACACCCCCCATCCCGAACCGATACCCTTGCAAACGACCCCTCCGCGAATAGCAGCCGGCCCCGCAGGAACGATGCCGAAACTGTCGTGGATCGAGGGCGCGGACTGCGAGAAGATGTCACGCAAAGGCGCAGAGGCGCAAAGACGCGAAGGACATTGGTCGAAAAGGCGGCTAGCTCACGGGCCCCATCACTCGGGCCGGGCCAGCATCGCTTCGGGCCGGTGGAGATGCGTATGGACCGGGCTGCCGGCGTCATGGCCGACGGGCCGGTCCATCGACTTTTCCAGAAACACGCCCATCCGGCGGAACTTCTGGTACCGCGACTCGACCAACTGGTCCGCCGGGGTCTCGACCAGCTCGCGGAGCGTGTTGCGAAGGTAGATCTTCAGGCGGCTGGCCATCAGGTGGTGGTCGCGGTGCGCCCCGCCGAGCGGCTCGCGGATGACGTCATCGACGATCCCCAGTCGCAGGAGGTCTTTGGAGGTCATCTTCAACGCCTGGGCGGCCTGCTCTTTGAAGGTATGGCTCTTCCAGAGGATGCCGGCGCACCCCTCGGGACTGATCACGGAGTAATAGGCGTGCTCGAGCATGGCGACGTGGTCGCCCACGCCCAGGCCCAGCGCGCCGCCGGAGCCCCCCTCGCCGATGACGACGCAGATGATGGGCGTCGGCAGCCGGGACATCTCGAACATGGCGTTGGCGATGACCTGGGCTTGGCCCCGCTCTTCGGCCCCGATGCCCGGATAGGCCCCCGGCGTATCGATCAGGCAGATGACCGGCATGTGGAACTTCGCCGCCAGGTGCATCTTGGCGATGGCCTTCCGGTAGCCCTCGGGATGGGCGCAGCCGAAGAAGCAGGCGTTTCGCTCCCTCAGCGACTTGCCCTTCTGGTGCCCGACGACAAGCACCCGGTACGTGTCCAGCTTGGCCCAGCCGGTGCGGATGGCCCGATCGTCGCCGAAGAACTTGTCGCCGTGCAGCTCGACGAATTCCTCGAATACCAGTTCGAGGTAGTCGGTGGTCATGGGCCGATCGGGGTGCCGGGCGACCTCGACCGTTTCCCACGGCTTCAGTTGGCCGTAGATCCGCTTCTTCGAATCGGTCAGCTCGCGGCGGAGCCTCCGGATCTCGTTGCGGACCTCGGGGGTCGGCGGGGAGACCGCCTCCAACTTCTGGATGCGGGCCTCCAGCTCGTAGATCGGCCGCTCAAACGATAACCGGTGGTTGTTCTCAGCCATTCGCCCACCCTTTATACCGTGCGCGGGAAGTACTGATCCGTTTCCGAAGGCGAAACGTCGCAATTCGGCCCGCGCAATCTATACATCCAGTACATCGTCGGCTTTTGTGAACCCCGTGGCCTAATAAATGCGTCAGTACCCATTATTACGTCGCCGGGCCGGCTCGTCGAGGGGAGGCTTGCAAAGAGGTTCTACGGTAGCAGCCCTATAGGCAATAATTACTCCGCTGCACGTGGCACCAAGGGGGGCTTTCAACGATCCTGCTCGTCACAAGCCCTCCGTGAAGGACCTAACCCCCCGACGCAGTCGGGGGGCTTTCCCATGAGTCCCAATCCCTAATCCCCAATCCCTAATCCCTTTATGTCGCCGAGCCCGGTCGTCGGGGCAGGGTCTTAAAGATCCGAACCCTCCCCAATTCGCCCAAAAAGTCACCAGCGGACGCCGGCCGGGCGGACGGGTCCTTGGCCAGGCAGCGGCGGAGGAGTTGGGAGAACTCGGTCGTCACGTTTGGATTCTGCCCCTCCAAGGAAGGGGGCGATGCCTTCAAGTGCTTTCCGAACAGATCCTCGAGGGTTGGAGCAGTGAACGGGGGGGTTCCGGCGATCAGTTCGTAGACGGTACAGGCGAAGCTATACACGTCCGCCCGCTCATCGAGGGGGGCGCACCTGATCTGCTCAGGGGGCATATAACTCGGCGTCCCTTGACGCTTTGACTTCAGGCTCAGCAGTTTCGCCAGTCCGTGCCGGGCCCGCTTGGCCAGACCGAAGTCGATCAGCTTGACCCGCCCTTCGTCGCTCACCAGGAAGTTGTCCGGCTTGATGTCGCGATGGATCCACCCGCACTGGTGGAGGCAGTCGAGTGCCCCGGCGGCCTCCTCGATGATCTTCGGCACCAGCCAGGCGATCTTCTCGCGGTCCTCCTTGGACCGGACTCGCCGCTTCATGGTCGGGGCAGGAAACCATTCCGTGGCCAGGTACGGGGTGCCCCGGTCGATCCCGAAGGCATAGACTTCGATGAGCCGGGGATCGCAGAGCGTCCGGGCGAGCCTATACTCCTGGCGGAGATAGCCGATCTGTTCGGCGTTCTTGGCGGCCTTTTCCAGCAGGGTCTTGACGGCCACCATCCTCTGCCGGCCATCGTCCATGGCCTGCCAGACTTGACCGCACTGGCCGGTATGGATGACGTTCAGGAGCCGGTACGGCCCCAAGTAGCCAAGGACGGTTTTTGCCACGCCCCCAGTTTAGCGCAGCGCAATAGCGCCCGCAAGGGGCACCTAAAATCCAAAACTCGAAGCACGAAATCTCAAACAAATTCAAATCACCAAAAGACAAATGGCCGAAACGCCCGCGTTTGGAACATTGAGATTTTGGGTTTTTGTTTTGTTTCGGATTTCGACATTCGGATTTGGTGCTTGCGGAGTTGGGTTGCCCCTCACTCATACCCCGCCCAAAGCAGGAATAGTCCCTCCGGCGGCGCCGTGGGACCGGCCAGGCGGCGGTCGGCAGCAGCGAGGACTTCACCGGGCCATGCCTCGGGCCGGGCGCCCCGGCCAACCTCCACCAGCGTGCCGACGATCGCCCGGACCATGTTGTAGAGAAACCCGTTGGCCTCGATCTCCACGATGACGAAATCCTCCCCCTCCCCCCTGCCCTCTCGGCGGGCAAGCCCGCCCGCTAAACGGCCTTCCTCTTTCCTTCTTCCTCCTTCCTCCTTCCTCCTTCCGCCTTCCGCCTCCCCCTCCCCCCTGCCCCGCTCGACCCGGAGATCGAAAACGGTGCGGACGCTCGTTTTGCGGTCCGCACCGGCCGTTTGGAAACTGCTGAAGTCGTGTCTGCCCACCAGCGCCCGGGCGGCCCGCTGCATCGCCTCGGCATCGAGCCGTCCGTGGGCAAAATGCCAGCAGTATTGGCGGCGGAAGACGTCGCGGACCGGCCCGTCGTGGATCACGTAGCGGTAGCACTTCCGGACGACGTGGTGCGTGGCATGGAAGCCGGCCGGGACCTCGACCGCCTCGATCACGGCCATGCTCCGCGGCAACTCGGCGTTGAGCGCCCGCCGGAGGACCTCGACGGGCAGCCGGGTCGATGTCTCGAAACTGACGACCTGGCCCAAGGCGTGGACGCCCGCGTCGGTCCGGCCACTGGCCAGCACGGAGGTTGCCTGCCCGGTAATCTTCTCGATCACGCCCTCCAGGGTCTCTTGGAGGGTGCGGCGGCCCCGCTGCCGCTGCCAGCCGGCGAAGTCGGTGCCGTCGTAGCCCAGCGTGAGCTTGATCGTTCTGGTCACCCGCCGTTTCCCGTACGGCTTCCGGGCTGTGGCAGTTGCTCGTAGCGCGTAATGTGCAACAGGTCTAGAATGGTGTGGCGCTCGATAGCAGGATAGCCTTGGTGCGATCCCTCTCCGCCGCTCTGTTCCAGGCCGACGATCGCCGCGTGGCGCGTCACCATGAGCATTTCCGGGTGGCGGAT
>JBEKCP010000490.1:0-4623 GCA_050014815.1 Thermoguttaceae bacterium
GGTGGCGGGAAACGGTCGGGGGGATGGATGGGCCGGCCGATTCCTTATCCCCAGCGGGAGGGGGTGGGAGGGAACGGCCGGCTGCGACTTCACCCCATTGTGCCGTCCGGCGGAGTCGGCGTCAACTACCTCGCGTTTCCTCCGAGTCGAACGGGCCGTTTCGTCGGGCGGAAGGCGGCGGATTGCTGAGTACTGAGTACTCGGTACCCGCCCTTCCGCGATCCACCCGACTACTCTGGGTCGTCCTTGGGCTGCTGAAACATCGCGGGACGCGGCCTGCCCGTAATGCGCTCGTATCGCTCCCAAACCTGCTCGGTCCAACTGACTTCTTTGCGGAGGTGTTTGACGCCGGAACCGGGCTTGACCATGGCGGTAATGAACGCCACGATCATCTTGCGGATCTGCGTGCCTTCCTCGAAAAGTTGCCCGAACTCGGTCTTGGCCAAGTACCCGCGATCGTAGGCCGCACAAAGATGCGACTGGGTTTCGTTGAGGCTGCCGATGGCGTAGCCGAGAAACTGGACGAACTCACCCTGCGTTCCGCGGCCGAAGCCTTCGGCCACGTTCGCGCCGATCGATTCCGACGAGTCGTTGATTTGCGCAACCAGTCGTCGATCCGGGCAGAAGGATTCGTGGCGTGCGAGTTGAAATATGTCTTTCGACCACTGCCTTGCCCGCTGCCAGAACAGCAACTCGGTGAATGTCCTGGCGGCAGTCATCGGGGTTCGCTCCCCTCAGTGCTGAGTACTCAGTACTCAGTACCGAGTACTCAGTACCGAGTACTCAGTACCCGTTCCTCAGATGAACTTGCCCGTGAAACTCGTCAGGGCCTTCATGTAATTGCCGCGCTCGAAGGCGGCGGGCTCGGAGCAGTTCTCCTGGCTCATACTGCCCTTGAGCTGCTCGACCGAGTCGTACTCCTTCTCCTCCATCCAGGAGCGGAGTCCGTCGAGGATGCGGGTGATCTGGTCGGCGCCTTCCTCGTAGAGCGTCGAGAGGACCATGCCGACGTCGGCCCCGGCCAGGAGGGCCTTGACCATGTCTTCGGAGTCGTGCAGGCCGCCGGTCAAGGCCAGCGAGGCCCCGATCCGCCCGTGCAGAATGGCGATCCACCGCAGCGGGACGAGCATCTCGAAAGGCGTGCTCAGTACCAGCCGGGGCCGCGTTTCGAGCGTCTCCAGGTCGATGTCCGGCTGGAGGAAGCGGTTGAAGAGCACCAGGCCGTCGGCGCCCGCCTCGACCAGCCGCTTGGCCATGTTGGCCATGGCGCTGAAGTACGGGCCGACCTTGACGGCCAGCGGGATCGAGACCGAGTCCTTCACGGCGGCCACGAGCTCGAGGTAGCGGCTCTCGACGTCGCGGCCGCTCATGGCCGGGTCGGCGGCGACGAAGTAGACGTTCAGCTCCAGGGCGTCGGCCCCGGCGTCCTGCACCATCTTCGCGTAGCGGACCCAGCCGCCTTTGCTCGTGCCGTTGAGGCTGGCGATGACGGGGATGCCGACGGCCCGCTTCGCCTGCCGGATCGTCTCCAGGTAACTCTCCGGGCCGACGCCGTAGTCGTCCTCGTCGGGGAAGTAGGAGAGGGCCTCGGCGAAGCTCTCCGTGCCCTTCTCGTGGACGCGGGTCATCTCGATCTCGTCGTGCAGGATCTGCTCCTCGAAGAGCGAGGGGAGCACGGCCGCAGCCGCCCCCTTCTCCTCCAATCTCACCAGCGACTCGATCCGCTGCGACATCGGGCCGGAGGCAATCACCAGCGGGTTCTTCAGGGTCAAACCGAGGTACTTGGTGGTCAGGTCGACGCTCATGCGATCATCCCTTCTTCACTCGTGTCACTCGTGTAACTCTTAGTCGGTAGGGTGGGACGAGCGCAGCGAGCCCCACCATCCTTTGTCACGCATTTGGTGGGGCTCGCTGCGCTCGTCCCACCCTACATGTTTTCTCACTCCTGTGCCGCGGTCAGCCGCTCCACGCCGGCCAACTGCTCGTAGTAGTGCCAGCGGGCGGTAATGTCCTCCTGGGCCTCGGCCAACAGCCGGGCCGAGGCCTCGGGCTTCGAGCGGGCCAGCATGGCGAACCGCGCCTCCTTCATCGCAAACTCCTTGAAATCGCCCGCCGGCTTCCTCGAATCGAGCTGGAACGGACGGGTCGCCTCCCGCGGGTCGAAATGATACAGCGGCCAGTAGCCGCAGGCCACCGCCTCCTTCTGAAGGTTCATGGCCGTCGCCATGTCGATCCCCCAGCCGATGCAGTGACTGAACGCGATCAAGAGCGAAGTGCCGCGGTAGCTCTCCGCCGCGCGGATGGTCCGCAGGGCGTGGGCCGGGTTGGCCCCCATCGAGATCTGGCCCACGAACACGTTGCCGTAGGCCATGGCGATCATGCCGAGGTCCTTCTTGCGGCTGGGCTTGCCGCCGGCGGCGAACTTGGCCACGGCGCCGCGCGGGGTCGACTTCGAGGCCTGGCCGCCCGTGTTCGAGTACACCTCCGTATCCAGCACGAGGATGTTCACGTCGCGCCCGGAAGCGAAGACGTGGTCCAGCCCGCCGAACCCGATGTCGTAGGCCCAGCCGTCCCCGCCGAAGCTCCAGATGCTCTTGCGGACGAGGTAGTCGGCCGATGCCAGCAGGGCCTTGGCGTCCGGCGTGCCGATCGCGGCCAGCCGGCGGCGGAGGTCCGCCACGCGAACCCGCTGCGCCTGGATCTCGGCGTCGGTCTCCTGCTTCGAGTCCAGGATCGCCGCGAGCAGGGCGTCGCCCAGTTGCGAGCCGAGCCTGCCCAAGAGCGAGCGGCAGTATTGGATCTGCTGGTCGACGGCCAGGCGGAAGCCCAGCCCGAACTCGGCACAGTCCTCGAACAGCGAGTTGGACCATGCCGGCCCGTGCCCCTGGTGGTCGACGGTGTACGGCGTGCAGGGCAGGTTGCCGCCGTAGATGGAAGAGCATCCGGTCGCGTTGGCGATGAGCATCCGGTCGCCGAAAAGTTGCGTCAGCAGCTTGACGTAGGGTGTCTCGCCGCAACCGGCGCAGGCGCCGGAGAACTCGAACAGCGGCAGCAGGAGCTGCGAGCCCTTGATCGTGTCGGCCTTGACCGCGGTGCGGTCGGCGTCGGGGATGGTGAGGAAGAAGTCCCAGTTGGCCCGCTCGCGCTCCAGGTGGGGCAGCTTCGGCTCCATGTCGATGGCCTTGTGCTTGACCCGCTCCTTATCCTTGGCGGGGCAGACGTCGACGCACAGGCCGCAGCCGGTGCAGTCGTCCGGGGCGACCTGGATGGCCATCTGCCAGCCCGGATACTCCTTGCCCTTCCACTCGGCGGCCTGGAAGCCCGCGGGTGCCCCGGCCAGCGCGGCGGGGCGAAAGACCTTCATGCGGATGGTGGCGTGCGGACAGCCCAGCGAGCAGAGGCCGCACTGGATGCAGATCTTCGGGTCCCAGATCGGGATGTCCTGGGCGATGCTCCGTTTCTCGTACCGGGTCGTGCCGGTGGGGAACGTCCCGTCCACGGTCAGGGCGCTGACGGGCAGATCGTCGCCCCGGTTGGCGATCATCTGGCCCAGCACGTCCCGGACGAACGCGGGGGCGGTGGCCGGGACCGGCGGCACCATGTGCAGCTTCGACGTGGCCGCGGCCGGCACTTTGACCTCGCCGAGGGAGGCCAGCGCGGTGTCCACCGCGACGTTGTTCCGCCGGATGATCGTCTCGCCCCCCTTCTTCCCGTAGGTCTTCTTGATCTCCGTCTTGATGTGGTCGATCGCCTCGTCGGCCGGAATGATGTTGGCCAGCTTGAAGAAGCAGGTCTGCATGACGGTGTTGATCCGCACGCCCATCTCGGCGTCGCGGGCCACGCGGTAGGCGTCGACCACGAAGAACCGGAGCCGCTTGTCGATGATCTGCTGCTGGACCTCGCGGGGCAGGTGGTCCCAGACCTCGTCCGGGCCGTACGGGCTGTTCAAGAGGAACGTCGCCCCAGGCACCGCCATCGACAGCATGTCGATCCGCTCGGTGAAGTGGAACTGGTGGCACGCCACGAAGTTGGCCTTGTGGACCAGGTAGGAGCCCTTGATGGGCCGCGGGCTGAAGCGGACGTGCGAAGTCGTCACCGAGCCCGCCTTGCGGGAGTCGTAGACGAAGTACCCCTGGGCGTACCTGGGGGTGCTCTCGCCGATGATCTTCACCGAGCTGCGGTTGGCGCTGACCGTGCCGTCGCTGCCCAGGCCGAAGAACACGGCCCGCGTCACGTCGTCGGCCTCGGTCGAGAAGTCGGGGTCGGCCGTCAGGCTGAGGTTGGTCACGTCGTCGTTGATGCCCACGGTGAACGGCCGCCGGGGTTGGGGGCGGTCCAGTTCCTCGAGCACGGCGGCCACGTGCGCCGGCGTAAACTCCTTGGACGACAGGCCGTAGCGGCCGCCGATGATCTTGGGCAGCGGCCCCTGCCAGCCCTCGACCAGGGCCGTAACGACCGCCTGGTACAGCGGCTCGCCGTTGGCGCCGGGTTCCTTGGTGCGGTCCAGCACGGCGATCTTTTTGACGGTCTTGGGCAGGGCGGCCAGCAGGGCGGCGCCGTCGAAGGGGCAAAACAGCCTTACGACGACCATGCCCACCCGCTGACCCTGCCGGGCAAGATACT
>JBEKCP010000491.1:0-4618 GCA_050014815.1 Thermoguttaceae bacterium
TTGTACTTGAGGCGGTGGAAGCCTTCTGTCCCTGCCCTGCCCATCCCAAGCTCGTGTTCCTCGCTCACCCAAACCATTTTGATCTGGGCGAGATCATCGACCAACTTCGCGCCGCACTGCCGGGGATTGAAGTTGCCGAACGGCCCGTTTTCCTGGGGCCAGGCCGGTTGCTCATCGGCCGCGCGGACCATAAGAGGCAGGGCCAGCAGCAGAAACGACGCCAGGACATAACTTCGACTCGACACACACATGGGATGCTCCCTAATGAGAGGATGAAGGGACTTTGTAAACGTGTACGGCGTTCTCGACCTTGTCACACCTACCGGAACGCCACGGCGGCAGGGGGACACAAAGGGGGCCAGGGGACATCACCGATCTTCTGCGATTGTCCTGTTGGTTTTGCCGAATCATTTCGGCGGTTCTTCCCATTTCCCCTCGGTCTTGATGCCGGTCAACTCCTCGGCGGCGCGGTAGGTCCGGGCAAGGTAGGCGGGCCAGTCGATTCGGAGTTCTTCCTGGGACAGGTGTGGATTGCCGCCAAGCAAACGACGATCGCCAAAATGACGATCGCCGCTATGACTGATGTCGTTCAACAGGGTCTGGTAGGGTTTCTGTTCTTCCGCCGGTAATTTCTTAATCGCCTCCATGATCGTCAAACGGGGTTCAAAATCCTGAAAACCTTCCCGCATCATCTGAAGGCGCACCGTCGGAAGCGGTCCCGCCGGACCACGCGCCAGTAAATGAAGCGGGTAGGCTCCCCAGATAAGCCCGTTATACCGCGTGTCGCCAGGCCAAAAATCCAAACCAAGTCGGGCTACGCGACCATTGATCAGTGGGAAGGTCCGGAAAGACAGAGGTGGCGAGTCATCGTCGATCATTGCACGTTGCAGGGGCATATCCAGGAAATCCAGTTTTTGCAGACCCACTTCGTCGTATCGAGAATCAAACCATGGATGCTCCTTGACCCCGACCTCGAGGTCGCCAATGGCAATCTGTTTACCCGGTGCAGTGCCGGCAAGGACCGGACCTTTATAAAAAGACCCTTTGGCAGTGCCGGGCGCCGGATCGCCCGAAAAGTGCGAATAGATGTCCCAACGCGCATACGGCGCCCATTTGCGGAATATCTCCCCGGTCTTCACGCCGGGGCGCACGTCGCATCCCGTCCCCACCATGATCACGCGCTCCGACCATCCGCGCTTCAGGACAATCGAATGCACGCCATCCAACATCGGCTTCCAAATCGCTTCCGCTCCTTCCTCCAGAAACGACGGCACCATTACCGCTGTGTTGTTCCCAGTGGCCGGATCCCATTGCGTCGCCTGCAAGGGTTGCCTCTTCTGCACTTCTTGGGTCGGAATGGCGGTGTGCTCGTATCCTCTCGCCGCTTCCTCGACCGTGCCAGGACTCCAGACATACAGGATGATCGCCTTGGGAGGTGCGCAGTATTTCAGATACACATCCAGATACTTCTCGAACGCCGTGAAGTCGGGTTGCAGCCCTGTCGGCGTCTTCGTCCACCGAATCAGACCCGTCTTGTGCCCCATGTGATCTCCAATGATCACTGGCACGTACATGATGTCATTGCCAAGTTGTCCCGCCGCCTCCAGTGATTTGGCCATCGTCGCAAAGTGCGCATCGGACCACGGCGCCGCTTGGGACATCTTGGCCGCGACCTCCGGCGAGTGCATCACCCCCACCAAGGAACGAAAATCTTTCGCGTCCGGAACGATATACCCGGTTACGAACACCTGCGTGGAGACCTGGAACTTCTTGCCGTTGGCCTCTAACGACAATTCTGACACGTACCAGCCGGGCGTCTGGTCCTTCGGCGCTTTCACTTCCAACCAGACCGGGAGCGTCTTCGCGTTCTCTGGGGCCTTCTCCTGCAAGGTGTCGCAGCAGGAAAGATCCGCATCCTGCGTGGCAAATCGTATCCGCACTGCCTTGGCCGGCAAGGCCGCGCCGCCCGGCCCGGTCAAGTCCTTGACACTTGCCGAGACCCCGCGCAAACCGTCAGGATCGGACAAGACCGCCATTCCGCTGCCGATGCCGTTGCGGGGAACGAGGATCCGGATCGGTAACGCCGGATCAAAGGGGTTGCCCGCGGCGATTCCCGCGATTCTCGGACCGCGTTGCGAACAACAAGCGCCTCCTTTCTGACCTTTGGCGAAAAGAAGTTTGGACATTGAGACTGGTTCTTCCGCAATCTGTTCCAACTCCTCTGCGATCCAGACCCGCGTACACTTCAGTGCGTCGGCGTACCCGATCACCCCAGTCCCACCGCCGCTGACGAGCGATGCGGACCGGATCCCGACGT
The DNA here is from genome assembly GCA_050014815.1 of Thermoguttaceae bacterium. Classification (GTDB taxonomy): domain Bacteria; phylum Planctomycetota; class Planctomycetia; order Pirellulales; family Thermoguttaceae; genus JBEKCP01. Next base: position 2,318 of record JBEKCP010000491.1, read on the forward strand.
GTCCCCAGGCGTTCTGGCCGGCAGGTCCCGGCAGGTCCGGTCCGGCCACCCGCGCGCGATGCAGTTCCATGGCCAGCACGTTCGCGCCTTTCACCAGCGCTTTGGCCGGTACACCAACAGTCATTTTGCGCACTCGCGTCTGGTAACGGTTGACCCACTTCGGCTCCGGTTTCATGCCGGCGCTGAGGACCGGCAACGGCGTTTGGCCGTCATCCGTCGTGTATGCCTCGACCGGATAGTCGGTTGCGAGCGTGTGCGGTTCGATCGGACCCTCCGGCAAGTGACCTCTCCCGATCTCAACGCCATTGACGAAAACGATCGCGCCCCCCAAATACTCGATGGTCACTTTCAGGTCCGTCGCCTTGGACGGATCGGACACGCCAAAACGCGTGCGCAGGCATAGAACCGCTGGCTGTCGCGCGTTCTTTCTCGGATCGTCGATACGGCATCCGAACCCACCCATGCGAACAAACAACTCCTCGCCGTACCGCCCCCAAAGATGGTCATCGTAGTCGAGCGTATTCCATCCGGCGGGAGGCAACTCGGTCACGGCCTTTGGATTGTAGTTCGAACTCTTCTTGCCTGCACGGTCCAATGCCGCCTTTTCGTCCTGCTCCTTGCTGACCCCGGGCCCCGTCGCCATCCACACCCGCCAGACCGTCTGCGCCCCGACAAGCTCGGGCTCCTCGGCGGTCGCCACGGTGCACGACAACCCCAAAACAACGACTATTGCAAGCATCTTGTTCATCAGATTCACCACTATTCCTTTTCCCATTCTGAAAACAGATTGGTTCCCGTATTCATTCCGGTCGTCAACATGGCCGGCGTCTTTCGCAGGTCATAGCAGACGACGGTGCCGCGATAACCGCGCATGAAGAAGAAGCCGTTGGCGTAAGGAAGCTCGATATTGACATCGTAACCGGCTGCAAGTTGGCCCGCATCGGCACGAGCATGCTCCGGCCAGTAGTCGGCGCCGATCTGGCGGAAATCTTTCGGGTCCATCGTCCAGAACTGGATCTTTGCTTCTTGGCGATGACTTGGATTGGGAATCATGAGCAGTCGATCCTCGATCGCCCACATTTGCGGGGTGGCCGGTCCGTCTTTTGTCGCCAGCACTTCCCCTGTATTTTCATCAATGATGTGCAGGCGGTTGTTTGGGTGGGGATTGCGCTGGGTGCCGAGATACACTTTCCCATCGCGCACCACCAAACGGCGCATCGAGCAGATGTCCTTGTGGTTTTCATACCAGAACGGCGCCGTGTCGGGCGTGGCCCAGTCGAACTCCGCTTTTTCGGGAGTGATGCGATACGCGCCCAGGCGTCCCCAACAACGCCGAGTCCGCGGGAAGCCATCGTCGAATTCCTTGGACTTGACGTTGACGAAGACGTGTTTCTCCGAAGTGGTCAGCGCATAAGTGGTCGGTTCGATCCCTGTCACCGTCCACAACACCTTTCCATCCCTGGGGTCGATCATGCGCAGTTCGCCTTTGGCATTTGCCACCACCAGGTATTGCTTGTTTTGATACGTCCACACCGCCGGAGTAGCCTCGTGTCCCGTGACACCGTCCGCCGTCTCCCACAAGGTCCTGCCGGTGGCCACGTCCATGCCGCGCAGCGGAATTTCACCCCCTTTGCCGTACTGCGGCATGACGAGCACGCCGCCGGCCACCACGGGATTGATCATTTTGCCCATTCCGCCGGGAAGCTTGCGGTCCTGCAAACACTTCGCCTTGAGGGCGGCCATCGGTTTGACGTCGCTGCCGGTGTTGTCTTCCCAGAGTTTCTTGCCGGTCGCCGCGTCGTAGCAGTAGACCAGACCGGTCGTGCCGAGACTGAAGATCTTGCCCTTGTAATAGACCGGCGTGTTGTGCATGTCGCTGCGCTTGCCCGGATAGACATTGATGCCCTTGCCGGCCTCCACGCTCTTCCAGACCGTCTTGCCGGTCTTCATATCGATGGCGACGGTAAAATCGTCGGCGTCGATGCGGCTGTTGAGTTTGGCCGCTTCGATCTGCTCGCTGGTGACATTCTGCTTCTTTGCATTCTTGGCGCCGTTTCCAGGGACGAGGCCCTGAATGCCAAATGTCTCCGCCCACACCGTGCCCGAGGGGACGCTGGAACTGGCGAAGACCTTGCCTTCGGCCAGAATCAGACCAGTCGAGGTGCCAGGTGTGATGCCTTTGTACTTGAGGCGGTGGAAGCCTTCTGTCCCTGCCCTGCCCATCCCAAGCTCGTGTTCCTCGCTCACCCAAACCATTTTGATCTGGGCGAGATCATCGACCAACTTCGCGCCGCACTGCCG
>JBEKCP010000492.1:0-4614 GCA_050014815.1 Thermoguttaceae bacterium
CGCACCGGCACGAAGAAAACACCGCCTGTCCATCGTGGGAATCCTTTCCCGTGAAACCGAACTTCCTGCCCAAAAAAAGTCTCTGGAGAATAAGGGATCGGCTATTTATCCGGTTGCGGTTGACTTTGCAATATGAATTGAGATAAGGCGGGCAAGATCGTCAAGATGGAGAGGCAGCGTGGTAAGATAGATAATTTATATCTAACGGGGCCCCAAGGACCGCTGCGTCACCGCGTCGAAGAAGTGCAGGCGATCCGGATCGGGGATTAGGGCGAGCGATTCGCCCGGCCGGAGCGCGGCGGCGACGGTCCGAACGAGGAACGTCTGTGGGCCGCACCGCAAGTAGACGTACGACTCGCCGCCGAGCCGCTCGACGGCCTCGACTATCGCCCGGATCGCATCGGCATTCGGCGTCCCGGCCGGCCGCAGTGCGAAGTGCTCGGGACGAATTCCCAACGTGACGGCCTGGCCCGAAAGCGACCGGAGCGCGTTCTTCCAACCGCCGGGCACGGCAATTGTGGCGGCGGAGAGGTCCTCCATGATAAACATCACGTGCTCCCCTTCCGTCTGGATCCGGCCGGGGAAGAAGTTCATCGCCGGGCTGCCGATCGCGGCTGCGACGAAGCGGTTGGCGGGCCGGTGGTAGAGCGTCTCGGGCGGGGCCAACTGCTGGAGCCGGCCTTCAGAGAGTACGGCGATCCGCTGGCCCAGGGCCATCGCCTCCGTCTGGTCGTGGGTGACATACACCCAGGCGGCGGCGAGTCGCGAGTGCAGTCGGCGGATCTCGTGGCGGAGCTGGCTTCTCAACGGGGCGTCGAGACTGCCCAGCGGCTCGTCCAGCAGAAACAGTTTGGGATTTCGCACCAGGGCGCGCCCCAGCGCGACCCGCTGCTGCTGGCCGCCGGAGAGTTGGCCGGGACGCCGCGGGAGCAGATCGGCGATGTCCAGCGCAGCGGCCGCTGCTGCAACCCGGCGATCGATCTCGCCGGCGGCGACACCTCGCAGCCAAAGCCCGAAGGCCATGTTCTCGCGGACCGACAGGTGCGGATAGAGGGCCCCGTGCTGGAAGACCATGGCGACGTCGCGGTGCCTGGGGGCCAGGCCGTCGGCCTTGCGGCCCCCGATAGCGATGCCTCCTCCGGTGGGCCGCTCCAGGCCGGCCACCAGTCGCAGCGTCGTCGTCTTGCCGCAGCCGGAGGGCCCGGTCAGCACCAGAAGCTCGCCCGGCGCCGCTTCAAGCGTCAAATCGTCCACCGCCACGACACCGCCGGGAAAGACCTTCCGGACGTGATCCAAGGCCAGGGCCGGCGGCGAGAGGGAGATCGTGGGGTCCACGCGTCGATTCTATCAGGGGAATAGCCGCGGGTGTATACCCGCGGAAGGCGCCCGCGGATATTCATCCGCGGCTATTTGCCAGCGGTTATTCATCCGCGGTTATCCTTTCGCGGGGCTCGCCGGCGGTTTACAATGGACGGCGTGAGTTCCTCCGTTTCGACCGCCCGCGTGCGACTGCTGGGCCTGAGCCCGGCCGCCGCCGGCACCCTCTGTTGTGTCGTTTCCGTGCTCGGATATGGCGCGGCGAATATCTGCATGCGCCGGCTGGCCGAGCTGGGGTGCGATCCGGTCTGGGCCGTCTGCAACAAGGAATTCGTGTCGGTCCTGGTCGTGGGGCCATGGCTGTTGGTCCAGGCCCTGCGAGGGCTGCCGACGCTGCCCAAGGGACGGCCGCTCGTGCTGCTCCTGTTGGTGGGTCTGGCGACCGAGATGGCCGGCAACACCGGCATGCAATGGGGGTACGGCGTGGTGGGGCTGGCCGTGATGGTCCCGGCCAACACGGCCTTCATTCTGACCTCCAGCGCGGTGCTGGGCTGGTTCTTGCTCCGCGAGGCGGTTTCCCGCCGCACGATGTTCGCCATGGCCTTCCTGGTGATGTCGCTGGTGCTCCTGGGCGCGGGAGCCGGGGACATCGGTCGGCCGCTGGCCGCCGGAGGACCGGCGGACGGGCCGGTCCTGGCAACCCTGGCCATCGCGGTGGCTTGCGTCGCCGGAGTCATTTTCGCGCTGCTGAGCATCACCATCCGCCACTGTGTGACCGGCACGACCCGCCTCAGCGCCGTGGTGCTGATCATCACCGGGACGGGCGTGGTGAGCCTGGGGCCGCTGAGCGTCTTCCGCCTTGGGACGGATCTGCTCGGGACCCCGCCGGAGCAGTTCTTGTGGATGTCTGCGGCCGGACTGTGCAATCTCGTGGCCTTCGTCGCGCTGGTGCGCGGCCTCCAGCTTGCGACGGTCGTCCACGTCAGCATGCTCAACGCCGGCCAGGTGGCCCTGGCGGCAGTGAGCGGGATCGTTCTCTTCGGAGAGCCGCCCAGCCCCTGGCTGCTGCTGGGCGTCCTGTTGACCATCATCGGGGTTTTCACGATCGGCCGCCCCACCGCGGAGGAGGCGGTCGATCAACACGTATAACCGGACAAACCGGAAATCCGAAATCCGAAATCCGAAACAAATCCCAATCACCGAAACTCCAATGACAGAAACGCCGGCGTTTGGAGCATTTGGGATTCGGATTTTGGATTTGTTTCGGATTTCGTGCTTCGGATTTCGTGCTTCAACTTTCAGGAGACCCTTCCATGACGTGCAAGATTCTGCTCCTGGTCTGCATGCTAAGCGTGGCGCTGGGCGCCATCTTTGCCCGGGCCGCCGACGACTTCGAAGCGGCCGTGTTCCGCAGCGGCGACCAGGCCCTGCCCTATCGGCTCTTGAAGCCCGCGGGCTATGATCCCCAGAAGAAATACCCGCTGGTGTTGTTCCTGCACGGGGCGGGCGAGCGGGGCGACGACAACCAGGCCCAACTGAAGCACATGGTCCGGATCTTCGCGGCCAAGGAGAACCGGGAGAAGTACCCTTGCTTCGTGCTCGTCCCGCAGTGCCCCAAGAACGAGAAATGGTCCGACGTGAACTGGGGCGCCTCGACCAGCCTCCAGCCCGAGAAGCCCTCGCGGCCGCTGGCACTCGCCGTGGCTCTGATCGGGGAGTTGGAGAAGAAATACGGCATTGACCCGGCCCGGCGTTACGTGATGGGGCTGTCGATGGGCGGCTACGGCACGTGGGACGCCGTGGTGCGCTATCCGGGCATGTTCGCCGCGGCCGTGCCGGTCTGCGGGGGCGGCGACGAGACCCAGGCCCCGCGGATCGCCAAACTCCCCATCTGGGTCTTCCACGGCGACAAGGATCCCGCGGTCAAGACGGTCCGGTCCCGCAACATGGTCGAGGCGATCCGCAAGGCGGGCGGGACGCCCAAGTACACCGAGTACCCAGGGGTGGGCCACGATTCGTGGACCCCGGCCTCGAAGGAGCCGGAGTTGTTGCCCTGGCTGTTCTCGCAGAAGCGGCCGTGACCTTGCCGCGGGGCGGGTTTCTGTAATAATATGCCGCTTGACGCCGCCGTGACCAGTTTAGAGATCGTGCGCCGTGTCGTGGGAAACTGATGTTTAGCGGGCGGGCTTGCCCGCCGCGGGGACACGGCGGGCAAGCCCGCCCGCTAAACCCCATAGCCGACGCGTTTCTCGGATTAGCAGGAGCCACCGTGACCAGCCCGGTCTCACAGCAATTCGCCCGTTTGGCCGCCAAGGCCGAAGCCGCGCTGGGCCAACGCGCGGCGGGCGACAGGATCCGCATCCAGGTCGGGTCGGCGACCTGCGAGCAGGCGGCCGGCGCCGGCGAAGTGCTGGACGAGTTCCGGAAGCATCTTTCCGCCTCGGGCCGCACCGACATCCTGCTCCACCAGACCGGCTGCACCGGCCGGTGCAGCCGCGAGCCGATCGTCGGCGTGATGATCCCGGGACAAATGCCCGTCAAGTATGAGCGGGTCGATCGACAGGCGGTCCACGAGATTTTCACCCGCCACATCCTGGCCGGCGCGCCCGTTTTGGAGCGCGTGCTGGACGGACCCGTCCAACAGATCGCCGAGCGGGAACTGCTCCTTTGCGGCAGCGAGTTCTTCGAGCTCTACGGCGACGTGGCCTTCTTCAACCGCCAGAGCCGCATCGCCCTGCGGCACAACGGCGTGCTGGACCCGGAGAGCATCGAGGAGTATTTCCACTACCGCGGCTTCCAGGCCCTGGCGAAGGTGCTGGAGAAGGGCGACCCGAAGTGGGTGATCGACGAGATCGGCCGCTCGAAGCTCCGCGGCCGGGGCGGCGGCGGATTCCCGACGGGAGAGAAGTGGGCCATGGCCGCCGCCGCGCCCGAGAAGACCCGCTACCTCATCTGCAACGCCGACGAGGGCGATCCGGGCGCCTTCATGGACCGCAGCATGCTCGAATCCGATCCGCTGAACGTCGTCGAGGGCATGATCATCGGCGGCTACGCGATCGCCGCCCACCGCGGGTTCTTCTACGTCCGGGCCGAGTACCCGATGGCCATCCGCCGCATCCAGCACGCCATCGACACCTGCCGCCAATGGGGCCTGCTGGGCCGCGACATCCTCGGTTCGGGCTTCGACTTCGACCTGGAGATCCGGCTCGGGGCGGGGGCGTTCGTCTGCGGCGAGGAAACCGCGCTGATCCACTCGATCGAGGGCCAGCGCGGGCAGCCGCGGATCCGGCCCCCCTA
>JBEKCP010000493.1:0-4612 GCA_050014815.1 Thermoguttaceae bacterium
GGTTGGCGTGACTTGCAGGAGCGGATTGGCGACCTCGATGCCCAAATTGAAGCGATACGCAAACAGGAAAAGCAGCGGGTGAACTTGCTCGGGAAGGGCAAGTACCACGCCCGCCGCATTATGGAAGGACATGGTTCAGCGGAAGATTGGAAGAAAGTGGTGGGAGCGGTGGAGTCCCTCGTCAGCGACGGCATTCCCCCCAGCAATTCGGATATTCGAGACATGTTGGTGCCCATCATCGATGAAATGCCTGAACTGGAAATCCCCCCCGGCTTTCAGGGGGTCTTGGTTGAGATCGACCGCTATCTCGCCACCCAGGTGCCTCCTTCCACGGCAATCACCAAAGAGGTTTCCGGGGAAGTGCAAGAGGTCGCCACACTCTTGGAAGACAAAGGCATGCTCATTATCGGTGGGGAGCGTCGGCCACATGCTTATGAGGCCCTGAAATCAACCTTCAGGTTGAAAGAACTGATCTGGATTCCTACCCGAGAACACGAATCTGCGGACCAGTTCGAGCCTTACGTGGCGCGACCGGAGGTGGCTGCCGTGTTGCTGGCGATCCGCTGGACCAGCCATTCCTATGGGGAGGTGAGGGATTTCTGCCTGAAGCACGGCAAGGAGTTCTATCGCCTGCCCGGTGGCTACAATCCCAATCAAGTCGCTCATCAGATTCTTCAACAGCGGGGCGAGCAGGTCGGGTAAAGCGGCCAGTTGAAAGCCCTCCCGACCCATGGTACAACCATCTGTAGGTGTATGCAATCCAGGGAGTGCTGAACTACGACGCACGGGAGTGAATGATGAAGCGACTTGCGTTACTCTCGATGATGATTCTCGTGGCTGCCGGCGGGGGGCTTGCCCGACCAGCACATGCCGGGACTCCGTTTCTCACCGACCTGGCCATAGCCGCGCTCACGGAGCGGCTTCGGGATGGGGATGCTTCGGTTCGTCAGGCAGCCGTCTCTGCTCTACGAGAGATGGGGGCGGAGGCCAAGTCCGCGATTCCGGCCCTGGCCGAACTGCTTCGAGACAGAGATGAGTACGTCGCTATTGATGCCTCCCACACTTTGGAAAGAATGGGGGCGGACGCAGCGCCAAGCCTCGCCGAACTGCTTCGAGATGAAGACCCACGGGTCCGGGAACTTGCCGTGCGGACTTTACGAAAGATCGGGCCTGAAGCCAAGGCCGCCATACCCGCGCTCACGGAACGGCTTCGTGATAGGGACGTTTCGGTCCGTCAGGCAGCCGCCTTTGCTCTACGAGAGATGGGGCCGGAGGCGAAGGCCGCAATTCCGGCCCTGGCCGAACTGCTTCGAGACAGAGATAGATACGTGGCTATTGATGCCTCCCACACATTAGAAAGGATGGGGTCGGAGGCTGTGCCAAGCCTAGTGCCACTGCTTCGGGACAGGGAGCCTCGTGTCCGTGAACTTGCCGTGCTGACTTTGCGGCAGATCGGGTCAGAAGCAGTGTCAGGCGATTCCAAAGACCGCCGCTGAGGCTTCTTCACTGCCCGGCTGGCCTTCGGGTCGGCATCCAAGAGGCTCTCGTTATCCCTCCAGCCCTCGTCCCAAAGCACGGACTCGGTGAGGCAAGAAATCGGCAATGTACCATTCGAGCAACTCGTTGGTCGCCTGCCACAGTTCCTGGGTGATGTCCGCGGGCTCCGGCAGCGTTGGGAAGCGGGTGATGAAAGGACCCACACTGAAACAATCGCCGATGAGACGCTATTGCCTTAAGTAACCGGCATACCCGGAGATAATCGAGGAAACCACCAGCAAGACCAGCCCCGAGGCGAGGAGCCGATGCGTGCGCCGGCTCGTGTTGTGCCATTCGCCGAGAAAAATGCCGAGAACCGCGCTAAAGAGGATCAAGCTGGCCATCAGCACCGCCCAACCGATGTAGGAAAGTCTTCCCATCGCCGGCTCGCCGACCTTGAAGCAAATGTACTGCGAACACCACAGAAATCCGGCTATGGCAGCGAAAAAGACGTTCCCGGTCAGCGGCGATCCCGACTTGAGATAGTCGCCGAGCGTGTGATTCCTGACATTCAAATAGAGACACCAGCCGCAGTTGACCAGGAAGCCGCCGAGCATTACTACGATCATCACCGGCACCCCTCTCCACGTCGTGTTGGTGACGGGCTGGACAGTCTGGGCCATCTTCTCGATGCCCCCTCCTCCCTGAAGTCCCATGCTCATGGCTGCACTCATCAGGCCGGAAATAGTCGCCACGAATAGTCCTTTGGGAAGATTGAACTCGGCAATGGCCGCCTTTCGTTCTTCTTCCGGTAGCTCGTTGGTCTTGCTGATGCCGGCACCGCCAACGGTGACGATACCCACCACGGAGACCAATACGGCTGCCAGGGACGCCATGCCCGCTGGTGTATGGAGAAGCAGATCGAACTCGCCTTTAAGGATCGGCGGGATGAGCGTACCCGCAACCGAGCACAGGCCACAACCGACCGCATATCCTAACCCGATGCCGAGGTAGCGCAACATCAATCCGAACGTCAGGCCCCCAATCCCCCACGCCAGGCCGCACAGGAAGCAGTAGGTGATTTCCCTGCCGGGCGAGGCCCTGAGCACGGCAATGGTGTTCGGCGCGGCAAGCAGCGCCAGCCCCCAGGGCACGAGAATCAAAGCGACCCCCGAGAGAACCATCCAAGAACTTTCCCAGGCCCAACCCTTGACCTTCTTGACGGGCAGATAGAACATCGCCCCGCCCAAACCGCCGAGGGCGAACAGGAAGACGCCCAACGCAGGATTTCTCGCCGTGTCGACCACTTCCGCAAGCAACGGCATGATGTTCCTCCGAAAACACGCTCTCTTGCTACGCAGACGAGCCATCAAGCGTGATGGTACCGTAACAACCGAAATCGCTTAACCTCAATTGCGGGTGTACTTGGTGCGCGCCGCACTAGAACGAATACTCCAGGCCGGCGGCGGCCCCGTGATAAAAGACGCCGGAGCCGGAATTGACGCCAAGGGCCTGTACATAAATGTCCTGAGGAAGAATGGCAAGGTGGCTGTAGGTTTCCGGGATCTGGGCGGGCGCCAGGGCAATGCCTTGCAGCCAGATCGCTTGGTAACCGGCTCGGAGCGAAAGCCGCCGGGTAACTTGATACTTGCACTGCACGCCGATGTCGCCCACGAAGGCGGCGTGATCGGTCGAGGCGGTCTCCTGGTACAAGATCCTGTAGATGCTGACGGTCGTCGTTTCCTCCGCGTGATTGCCGGACAGCCCCGCCTTCACCACGCAGTCGAGCGAAAAGCGGCCGCGCTCCAGCAGCTTCCCTTCCGCGCCGATCTGGAATCCGTAGAGATTATTCTTCGTCTCGGTGTTCCAGAAGGGCACCATCCTCTGCGGGGGCAAAGTCCCTAGAAGCTGCTCCGACACGTTGGCCCAACGGAATCCGGCCAGCATGGTTACACGGGGGAAAAGATCCCACCGCGCGTTGATCTCCGCGTTGTAAAGCCGCGTCGCGTACCCCCATTGCATGTATTGGGTGGCACTGTCGGTCGTCTGGACGAAGCCGCCGGGCGCCACGAACACCGGCGTGGTATCAGTGCCCGACGAAATGCTTTGGGCGTTCTTCCAGCCCTCGACTTCGAAAAATGAAAACTCGAGGTCGTAGCCGTCGTCGCCGTGCTGTATCAAGCCGATCTTCGATCCGGCGGCGAAGCCCTGGGTCAGGTCCCCACTGTAGAGCCTGTCGGTGCCCTGGCCGACGATCAACTGAGACATTGGTATGGGAGGAGGAGCAACGGGATAGGTGGTAACGAGCGTTTGATTGAAGGTGCCGATCCGCTGCAGGATGATGGCATCGGCCGACGCGGTCCAGCGGGGACAACACGATTGGTCGATGCCCGCATCGAAGTAGCTGGCGCCCTGCGAAGGATCAGCCGCCGTCTCGGAAAACGACGGCAACGAACCTTCCCCATTGCCTGTCATCGCGATGTCGGCCGCCGGGGCGGTTTGCCCCAGCGCCGCAGTGGAGACTGTCGAACACGCTAGAATCGCACAGATCGCGGTTGTGAATACCCTGCTGGAAGCCATTTCTTTCCCTCGCTGGACGGCCCGGCGCGTGCGGAATGCCAACACTTTGCATCGGCCCTACAATCGCGAAAGTTCACTTGGTCGGCAGAGTTTGACATTCTGGACGCCATTCGTATCGGCCACCGGTACAAATCCGGCTCGGAATGTGACAGGGCGGGTAGAATGGGTTGAGTTTGAGGGCGGGTTTTCCGGGCATGGTGATTGCGCCCCGCGGAGAGCGCCTGCCCACAGCGACCTTCGCTTGGCGACCGGAACGCCGTCTGGCATGACAGAATGGTTAACAGCCTCTATCTGTTAACCTACCCGGCGCGAGAACAGAACGACGAAAAACGTGCCGTGCGGGCAGCAGCCGGCGGTGGAAGGCGGCCCATTACCGGTTATCAGCTACGATCCGCTCTGCATTCGCTGACGATGAAGTTTCTCCAGCAGCTTGAAGAGTTGATCGTGGACTTCTCTCGACTGGAGCACCACCAGCGCCCGTCCAGCGGGGAAAGGCGTCAGGACCCCCGTCCCACCGCCGTCCTCCCACGTTTTCGGGGCGACCGTCGATAGGATC
>JBEKCP010000494.1:0-4611 GCA_050014815.1 Thermoguttaceae bacterium
GCGCGTGTCAGGCCGCCAGGAAAGGCTAACGGACCAAAGTGGCCCATCGACCAAGCGCCGAACGTCATCGGGTCCGATTTCGGGTCGCCCATCGAATCGGGCCACGGTTGGCTCACGACATCGACGGCGACATAGCCGTTGACCTCGGGCAGAAAGGGCGTGATGATAGCGGGCCCCCCGAAGCACCAGTTCTCCTGGGCCGGTGTTTGTTTGACGATCTCGAAAGCGTGCTCTCGCAGGGCGGACTTGATGTCTTCGATAGTTGTCCGCCCGTCGGTCAGCAGGCACACCCCCTGGGTAAAGAACCCCTTCGCCATGTTTCACCTTTTTCCCCCGGGGCGAACGTCAAACCGGCGCGTAAGGCGCGATGGGGACCTGGATGGTTTGCAGCGAACCCATGTTGCCCCGGCCAATCTCGGCGACGCGACGGAGGATCGAGGCATCGAAATAGCGGGCGCCGCACCGTTGGCAAACGCCGACAGGCACATCTTCAAGGATGACGAAGCTTCCTTTGTGCCGCAGGGCCTCCCGTTCGACTCGCCGCTCGCTCACGATACCCCCGCAGTGCTCGCAAGTAAAGTCGTACATGGCGGACACCTCACCGAATCTCGTACACTGTAACGATCAAGAGTCGATCGTGCTCGACAAAACGAACTACAACTCCGACTCCCGTGTCTTGGTCAGTGGCCTTTCCGACGATGACGTAGCGTGTGCCGCGAGGATCCCTCGTCAACACCTGCGCGATCCCGCCGGTAAGAATCGCGGATTCGATGTCCAAAACATCCAGGTCGTCCTCATCCATTTCTTCGTATGCGTGTTCCGTCAACGCATATCGATGATCCACGATCGCACTCTGGATGCGCTCGAGTTCCCGGCTCGCCATTGCGTCTCAGTCCTGGGAAACATTCCCGAGGCGATTTTCCTCGCCCTTCTCCCTGAATTTGCACAAGCTACGATAAATATTATACCAATCCCCACGTAGGTGGCAATGGTACCCAGACGCGATCCTCCGTTATGCTGGGGCATAACCTACGGGCCGCCCTCACCCCCGGCACCTCTTCCACACTTTTGTCATCGTGAGCTGGCTGGCGCGAATGGAGGAGGCAACAGTCAGACGGCGACCAGAGGGCGAGCTACCATGGACCATCCTGGTCACCGATCGCCGTCTTGAGCCTCAGGCCAAACCGAGCGATTGCGTCGTACCCGAGTGGGCGCTTGTCGAGTTCTTTGATACGATCCTGCTGGAGCCCAGCGTGCATCGGGCCCTTTCAGCAATGGTAGGCCCACATATGGAAGGCGCCCGATATGATGAACGTTCAGCACTTTACCTCTGGCCATTGAAGTCGCCCCGGGGCCAACACACACCCGAGACTGAAAGCGGCGAAGAATCGCTGCGCCATATGACGAATTCGCCCGACTCCCCGCCCGAGGCAGTGCCGGTTCACGTCAAGGGGCCATGTCACCTGTTGCAGCTTGCGGAGATAGCGTATGCGGACGTTGAAATTCATCCTCATCAAGCAATCGGGGGCCGGAATGCCCTTCTTCTTCTGTCGCTTGAGGCGAGCAGGGAATTCTCACGCCAAACAATGACCGGTACGTTTACCTTCTACAACGCAACCGCCCTGAATCTTCGCCACAGCAGGTTGCCACACTCACTGGCCAATCTTATTCTTACTGGCCAGGTGGAATTACTCCAAGCGATTGCAGAGCCGAGCCACGAAGGGAGAATCCCATGAGCTTCAGACTATCGGTGGTGCTTCGAAATCCCCAAAAGTCCCCAACGCGGGTCGTGATTGAGGAAGGGACGATCTTCGAGGTGGAAGACATCTCCACTAACCCGTCGCAGACTTTACGTGCGGCACAATCTTATGAATTTGAACTGGGCCCAGGAGAAACCCGGGTATTCGACCTGGAAACACAGTGCCAGAACCCCGGGCTCCGCAGTCCTGGAAACGACGCCATGCGCGCTGCTCCCTATGTACTCTAAACGCGCTGCCCCTAGATAGAGGTGAACCGATGCCTATCGCAAGGCCGACAAGTCGCCGCTGCTGACGCTCGGATCGGCGCCTTTGAATGATTCCGGTTTTCGCAGCGTCGTCCTCAGCCAACTGGGAGAGTCTCGCCTCTCGGCGGCCATTGAAACCGACATAGTGGGCGACCATTCGCACGCGCGGGCGCTTGATGCCGATACCAAGGGCGTGCTCCGCGACATTCACCGGCGGGTGGGAACCGCTAGCCCCACCTATCGCCAGGTCCGCGAGCATCGTTTTCGAGGCGCTGACTATCGGGCGGTCATCGTGGAGGGTATACTGACTTAACGGAACACCAACCATGCTCACACGCGAAATCACGGCTCGGCGATGCTCCATTCTGTTTGTCCTGACTGCCTTGACAGGGTTATCGGCCCAGGCGGAAGACAAGATATACCAAGTCTACATGCCGGACGAAGGCCAGGGGCAGAAGTGCCGCCTGTGGATCCCCGATGGCGTGAAGACCATCAAGGGGATCATCGTTGACCTGGGCTTTCCCCACGGTGCCGACCGCGCCGACTACCAGGCCTTCGCGCGGGCCAACGATTGGGCCGTGCTGGGCACACTGCTCCGCTGGCCGCCGACGCTGAAGGCCAACCTGGACCGGATCATTGCCGATTATGCCAAGCAAACCGCTCACCCCGAACTGGTCAACGTCCCCTGGGTCATGGAAGGCTTTTCCCGCTCCGTCGGCGCCGGAGGCGCGTTGGCCCTGCACTATCCCGATAAGGTTCTCTCCGTGATGGCCGGCGGCATCTCGTATGGACTGAAAACCGAGGAAGTGCCGGCCGCCAATCGCGTCCCCACGATGAACGTGGTCGGCAGCGCCGACGCCTTCGCGGCCGGTCCAGAGGCGGTCAAAGACCTCGGCTGGTTCATGCGCAACCAGCCCGCCTACCGCGAGAAGCACGTCCCCTGGGGAGCCGCCATCCAATGGGGTGCAGGCCATTTTGCGGGCACGGGTTTCGTGATGCACGCCGCGTTTCTCGGGGAAGTCATGGCCATACGCATGCCCAAGAACTGGGATCCCAACTCCGGCCCTCCCAAGCTTACCGACATGGAACGCGAAGAAGCCGGTTGGCTGGGCGACGTGGCATCATGGGATACGGCCTACCCGACCGTTGCGCCCTTCAAGGACTTCAAGGGTGACCGACTCAAGGCCCATTGGCTGCCCGGGCCCTACTCGGCAGCCGTGTGGCGGGCCTACGTCGTCAAGGAGCCCGACGTGTCGATCATCCCGCCCGACGGCGATAAGAACGAGTTTGCGATCACCGCGGCCGGTAACCCATCGAAGGTTGAGTTCTATGACGGCGACAACCTGCTGGCCGCTGGCAGCCCGCTTTCCGCGGTGAATCTCCTTGGGCTTCGGTGCCTCTATGCCGTAGCGACCATCGACGGCAAGCCGCACATCAGCCGCCCGATCCTCACCTACAACGGTCACGCCGTCCCGTTGGGCGGTGATAGCGCCGTAGCCTCAATGGAACCGTTGGCCCTTCTTGAGCTGACGCCCACCCAGAAAGCCACGGCCAAGATTCTACTCGATCGCCTGAACTACCCCGGGCCCGCCCAGTGGAAACTCGCCTTCGAGGATGATTTCTCCAAAGGCATCGGCGCCTGGAGCGTCGGCAGTCTGCCCGGCGAATCCAAGATCGTTGATGGCGCCCTTGAGATCGAAAGCCGTGGGCAGATGCTCTGTGCCTTGCCTTACGACTGGCCGCGCGATGTCGCCGTCGAGTGCCGCTGCCGAGTGCTTGCCGCCAGCGACGCCAAACGCCACGACATGGCGGTGATGATCGGCGGTCTTCATGGCGGCAGCCGCCCGTGGCGCGACGGCCTGATGTTCCACTTCAGCCCCTCCGAAGGCCTGAAGACCGCCTGGCAGGTCGTCGGCGAGACGGATCCCGAGTTAGGCGTGAAGGCCAAGGCGGGCCAGTGGCACCAACTGCGGATCGAGCGCCTCGACAACACGCTCGGGGCGTGGATCGACGGCCGCGAGCTACCGCGGCGGAAGCTTTTTCCCGGCGAGCGGCGCGGCGTCAAGGGCCAGCGCCTCGGATTCTACGTCGTCGCCGCCAAGGCCCAATTCGGCGACGTGAAGGTCTATCTTCGGACGCCCGACGATCCGGCCGCGATCCGGCCCACCATGCCGGCGGAGAAGGACCAGACCGAGTTGGCCATCGCCCTGTTTACACTGCGTTGCAATCCCAACGCTGAGCAGCGGAACCTGTCGAGCAACCTTCTACGCACGCTCTCAACGTCGTTGGCCAACACCCTCCGCACGCTCGATCCGGCCCTTCTGCCCGCCGACGCCAGACCGCTTTACGCCCAGATCGTCAAGTCCTTGCTGCCGACAAGGTAAACCTGCCGCGCGAGAAAAAGTACGAAGGCAAGTATCTGATCCAAACCGACCAGATGGAAATCACGCCGGAGGAAGCGGTCGCGCACTACAAGGAACTGAATTCTGAAGCCCTCCAACACACGCCCTGCTGCCCCTCCAGAGGGGGAAGAAACGACGATGTAGTGACCAACAGAAAATTCAACCCTTGCGCCACAAGGACTTACAACGAGACCTGTCAAACAT
>JBEKCP010000495.1:0-4610 GCA_050014815.1 Thermoguttaceae bacterium
CCAGGCCCACGCCGATGCCGCCGGTGCCGGTCACTTTCGGGCCGGTGCCGTAGGCGATGACGTTGAAGCCGGCCCCGCCGGCCCCCAGGTCCTTATTGCCGGTGGCCATCCCGCCGCCCTTGTGCTCGAAGACGTTGCTCTCGTCGTTGTACTCCTCCGCCTGGGCTTCGTGGCCCGGCTTCTCCAGCGTCGGATCGACGTCCAACTCCTTCGGCTGCTCCTCGTCGAGGTCGCCGATATCGAAATTCTCGAACTTCTTTTGCTCGTCGCTGTCGGTCTTGTCCACCGTGGCCTCGGTTAAGGCGCGGGCGTCCTCGTCGGTTTCCAGCACGCTGTTGGGGATCAACAAGAGCAGCGACAGGCCCAGCAGGTGGACGGTGAAGCTGCCGGCGTACCAGACCAGTTCGGTGCGGACCCATTCGGCGACACGGCCCGCGAAGGAATCGTCTTCGAGGTGTTCTTCTTCCTCGACCGGGGTGGGGTTCATTACGGCTTCTGCCATGCCTCGTTCTCCTTCTCCTTTAGTTCCCTTTGGTGGGGCTCGCCGACCAACACTGCGTGTTGGTGCCCGTCGCCCCACCCTACATCTTAGTTATTACTAGCTCCAAATGCCCGCACCGCCCTCAAAGCGGGGGGGAAGGCCTTCGTACCTATCTTCAGCCTCTCCGGAGCCCAGTCCACTCTTAGATTCGCCGTTGCCGGAGAAGTTATTCCCCTGCGGCAACCCGCCCGTCTGGGCCTGGTCGAGCCACTCGTCAACGGCGGGGGCGTCCGGGTCAAGGTTCCGCCGGGGCAGCCCGAAGTGCTGCGGGCGGCCGTGGGCCAACCTCCTCTGCACCACCCCCTTGACCACCACTCCCCCCACTACGATGATAACACAACCAACGGCCATCGCTACCCAATACCACCCGGGCGTATCGTCCCGCTCGGCTACCGCCGACGGGGTACACTCCAGCCGCCCGATGATCACCGGGGCCTTCAGAGGCGTCCGCGACTTGACATTCTCCGGGTAGTACCCCTGGAGCTTGAAAAAGTAGCCTACCAGCACCGCTTGCTCATGGACGTCGGTCCCGGTGGGCATGCCGTCGGGCAGGTCCTGGACAATTCCGAAGTACAGCCGCCCTTCCGGCCCGAACCCGTGGACCTCGTACAACTCCTGGCCGGCCACCGGCACGTCGCAGGGGACCACGCGCCACACCTTCACATCGACCCGGACGATCTGGAACCGCATTTGCTCCGGGTCGGCGATGAACTGGTCGAAGAGGACGGTCTTGCGCGCCCGCTCCAGCAGCCTGGCGAGCGACTGATTCTTGACCCACTTTACCACGTGCTCGTACGGGACCATTTCAACTTTTTTGAGGTGGAGCGTGCCGTCCTCGCCGATGAGGGCCTGCCGGGCCTCCTTCATTTCGTCCTGTTCCTCGGAGTCCTCATCGGTCAGCCCGGCGGGCTCTGCCGGCTTCGCCTTTTCCGCGCCCTCCGCCTTCTCGCCCTTCTCACCTTTCTCCCCCTTCTCACTTTTCACACTTATCTCACCCTTCTCACCCTTTTTCTGGCCCTGCGCCAGCCAGTTCCAGTTAGCCGGGTCGCCGATCCGCCAGATCAGCATGGCCAGGACGACAAGCCCCAGCAGCATCGACATGAGCCGCGACAAGGGCATGGCCGAGCGGCCGACGCTTTTTCGATATTCCTCCAATGGCCGATGCATAAGGATGTGGCTACATCTGGTTGGGCGGCAGGGCGACGAAGCTTAGCTTGCCCAACAGCGTGCCGTCGGCAAACGTCTGCTTCGCGCAGACCTCCACCACCCGCATCAATTCCCCGTAGTGAAGCTCCGGACTGGCCTGGACAATGACCTGCTCGAAGCCGGGCTGCTTGAAGAACTTGACGAGCTCCTCGTTGAGCTGGGTGAGATGGTTCGACTCGAAGGTCTTCATGGGCGCCAGCGACGGGACGCCGACCTGGACGATGTCGATCCCGCCGTTCTTCGACAACACGCTGACCACGAGTGTCGTGGCGGGCTTGACGGTCGTCGGGTCCTTGTCCGTGTTCTCGCCCGCCGCCTCCTTCCCGAGTCCGATGACGGCCTGGGGGGGCGGCATCCGCATCAGGATCTGCGCCTCCGGGGCCGGCGACTGGAACGTCAGGATGAAGAAGGCCAGGAGTTGGAACGCCATGTCGAGCATCGACGCCAGGTTCAACTCGACCTCTTCGCTGGATCGCATCTTGACGGACATGACTATCTCCGGGAGCCCAATTCCTCGAAACTCAGCTTCTTCAATAGCTCATGGTTGGCCAACCGCTGGCTTGCGCAGACATCCACCACCCGCATCAACTCGCCGTAATGAAGCTCCGGGCTTACCCGGACGACAACCTGCTCGAAGGGGGTGCCGGGCGCCTGGAAAAACCTGGCAAGCTCGCCGTTCAGTTCGTTGAAGGAGACCTGCTTCATGGGCGCCAGCGACGGGACGCCGACCTCGATCCCGTCGATCCGGCCGGCACACGAGCCCACGTTGACCATGAGCGTCGTAACCGGCTTGACCTCGGTGGTGGCGATCGGCGGGACGATGGGCAGTTCCGGTACAATCGCCGCCTGAGGGGGAGGCATCTGCATGAGGAGCATCTTCGACTCCGCGGCCGGCGACTGGAACGTCAGGATGAAGAAGGCCAGGAGTTGGAACGCCATGTCGAGCATCGACGCCAGGTTCAACTCGACCTCTTCGTTGGAACGCATCTTGACGGACATGACGGCCTCCTTCCTCCGGCGCTACGGCGTGCCGGCCTCCCTCCTCGCGTCCACCCCCTGGGCCTTGAACGCGAACTGCCGGAAGCCGCTGACCTGACAGGCCGTGATCAGGTCGTTCACCATCTTGAACGGGATATCGACGTCGGCGCGGACGACGATGATGTCCTTCAACTCCTGGCCGTTGTGGATCTCTTCGTCCGTGATGTGCTGGGCGAGCATGCTGGACGCCGCCTCGGCAGCGACGTAACGGTCGAGCTTGTCCGCGGGAATAACCGCTCCCATGACCCAGAACTCCGGTTTGCGGCTGCTCTTCGGTGGCATGGCCTCGCCGCGCTTAGGATCCTCGAACTTGAGGTTGAAAACGATGACCTTCGTGTTCGGATCGAATTTGATCGGCCGCGCGGACCCGATTACGGGCAGATCGACGCCCTCGGCCGTCTCCGCCTGCTTGGCGTTGAAGATCAACACGAAGAAGGTGATCAACTGGAACACCATGTCCAGGATCGGCGTGAGATTCGGCGACGCCGAGACGCCCTGCCCATGTCCTGCCATGTCCGGTCCCTCCTACGCCTTGGCCCGGGCGGGCGCCGCCCCGGCGGCCGGCTTGGCGCGGGCAGCCTGCGCGAAGTGCCGCAGGAACTCGTCCGCGCGGGTCATCGTGGTTACGGAGATCGACATCACCCGATTGCGGAAGAACGAGAAGAACCAGATCGCAGGCACCGACAGGCCCACCCCGAGGAGCGTCAATACCAATGCCTCGGAAATGGCGTTGGCCACCTCTTGCGGGTTGATTCCCTTGCCGGCGGAGCGGGCGATTGCGCCGAACGCCTTGATCATGCCCGTCAGCGTCCCCAAAAGCCCGATCATGGGCCCCAGCGTCCCCAGCACGGCCATCATGCTGATCTTCTTCTCCATGTCGGTCGTGAGCATGTCGCCGACGCTTTCCATGGCCTCGCGGGCCTCGCTCAGGCCGTTGGGCAGTTCCGTGATGCCCGTCACCAGCACCCGGCTGAAAAAGGAATCGTCGTCCTTGACCACGTTGAAGATGCCCTTGAAGTCCCGCTGCTCGAGCATCGCCTCGCACTGGGCGATCACTTCCGGCGGCATGGCGGTTTGCGGCCGGAGCTCGACGAACATGCGGCCCACCGTGGCGACGAAGTAGACCGAGAGGCCCAGGATCAGCAGCCCGATGAACCCCGCAACTTTAAGGAACCAGATAAACGCGTTTTCCTGCGTCCCCACCTTGTCGCCCCCCTCTTGGGCGAACGCCAAGGGGCCGGACGCATGGAGGATGACAACCACCGACACCAGGACCCACAGGGTAAACCAAACCCAATTCTTGCCCACGCGCCGCTCTGTCCGCATACGAAGCTCCCTTGTGATGTCCGCCTAACGGCCTACCTGGGACCCCTAGCTGTTCGAAAGCTGACGAAAAGGGAGGGGCCGCGGCGGCAAAAAAGAAAACGGGTCTAATCTGTCCATCTTCGTCCGGCCCCCGCCGAATGTCAAGCGGCGGGGCCTGGAAGTACTCCAACTTGCGCCCTTCTCCAGGACACACTCCATGCACTTGTTCGCCATCCCCGGCGAGGATTATTCCCGGGGGGCGGAAGGGATTAGGGATTAGGGATTGGGGATTGGGGATTGGGGATTGGGGATTGGGGATTAGTTGGGCAGCGCCACTTCGCTTGATGATAGCATCGATAAGTGGCTTTGTATATTGGAGTTAGGAGCGGGCAATGAACTTGCGGTTCCCATAGGAGCAAGAAAAGACGATCCTCCGCGTGTTTTCAGGAGTCCTGGAAGACTACTCACGGAGGACCGTCAAGATGACGTTATCGCAGATTGCCGGGTTGGGCAGGAAGCT
>JBEKCP010000496.1:0-4958 GCA_050014815.1 Thermoguttaceae bacterium
ACGAACGGCTCGCAGTTCTTCATTACCACGGTGAAGACGCCGCACCTCGACGGCCACCACGTGGTCTTCGGCAAGGTCGTCGAGGGGATGGACGTGGTCCGCAAGATCGAGGGCTACGGGAGCGAGGGCGACGGCAAGCCCAGTGCGAAGGTCGTCATCGCCGACTGCGGACAACTGCCGGCGAAGGACTAGTCGTTGACGTAGGTTTCCAGGAAGCGTGCCAGGCGGTGGAAGTCGCTGCCGGGCGCGATGTAGCGGACCACCGTGACCAGCGTCGCCGGATCGACCAGTTGGTTGAAGGGGACGTAGTTCACGTCGAGTTGTCCGGAGACGGAGACCATGACGCCGTCCAGGCGTTTCTCCACCAGCGCCCGGTAGGCGCCCACGCCGAGTTGGGCGCCCAGCATGACGTCGAAGGCGTGCGGCGGGGCGCAGCGGCGAGTTGGCTGCCCAGCATGACGTCGAAGGCGTGCGGCGGGGCGCAGCGGCTCTCGTAGCCCAGCTTCACGGGGGTGATCTTGCGCTTCTTGCCGGTCTGGCGGGCGTACTCGGCGGCCACCAGGTCGGAGAAGAGGCGGCCGAGGTCGAGCTTCGTGATGGCGATGTGCCCGTGGTCGTCGCGCGGCACGCCCTCGATGTGCTCCAGGGGCAAGAGCTCGGCGAGTCCTTCGGCGAGGATGAGGACGCCGAACTCCTTGCCTTCGGCCTCCTCGCGGACCCGCATCGTGGCGACGATCCGCTTGACCACTTCGTCGAGGTCCATGACGCGGCGGATTTCCTTGCGGCCGGTCCTCGGGTTGGCGCTCTCCTCGGTGGTCTCATACTTGCCGGTGATGTCCTCGACGCTGATGACGAGGCTGGCCTCGCCGGCGATGGCCACGCCGTAGGCGAGCCAGCCGGCGCTGCGGCCCATGCACTCGGCCAGGAAGTAGGCCCGGTTGGCCTCGGCGTCGGCCAGCAGGTTCCGGACCTCGGAGGCGAGGAACTCGACGGCCGTGAAGTAGCCGAACGTGAAGTCGATGCCCATGTAGTCGTTGTCGATCGTCTTGGGGAGGTGGACGATCGGGATGCGGCGGCTCCCCGGCGGGAGCTGCTCCTGGAAGAGCTTGAACTTGTTGGCGGTCTTGAGCGTATCGTCGCCGCCGATGGAGATCAGGGCGTCGACGCCCAACGAGACGAGGGCGTCGTAGGTGGTCCGCAGGGCCTTGGTCCGCTTGGGATCGCGGAGGTGGGCCGGCTCCGAAATCTCCTTGCCCGGGTTCGTCCGCGCCGTGCCGATCAGGATCCCCTGGCTGTTGCGGCTCCGTTTGAGCGTCTTGTGGGTGATGGTCAGGTAGTCGCGGCCCTCGACCATCGGATGGTCCGGCCCGAACTCGACCAGGTGGGAATACCCGTGCAAGATCCCCAGCACGTCGATGTTGTTGCGGAGGAAGGAGACGGCGGCGGTCGAGATGACCGCGTTGGCCGCCGGGGCGGGTCCGCCGGCAAACACGATGGCCACCCGGCGAATGCTCGATTCCAACATGGGCGGTCGGGATAACGTAGTGGTCATGGAAGGCTCCGACGGAGGAGGGATTGGGGATTAGGGATTAGGGATTAGGGATTGGGAAGAAGGCGGAAGGCGGAGGGCGGAATTGCGCCAGTCCAATCCCCAATCCCTAATCCCCAATCCCATTTTCATTCTAACTCGTCCAGGTCCGCTCGATGAACGTGGTATCGCCGTGGGCCTCCTGGAAGGCCGCGTGGTTGAGTATTTTCTGGCACAAGGGCACCGTGGTGCGGATGCCCTCGATCCGCAGCTCGAAGAGCGACCGCTTCATCGCGGCGATGGCCTCGTCGCGGGTCGGCTGGTGTACGATCAGCTTTCCGATCAGCGAGTCGTAGTAGGGCGAGACGGCATAGCCGGCGTGGACGTGCGAGTCGAAGCGGACGCCGAAGCCGCCCGGCGGGATGATCCGGGTGATCTCGCCCGGGTTCGGCCGGAAGCCCTTCTCCGGGTCCTCGGCGTTGATGCGGCACTCGATGGCGACGCCCTGTTGGCGAATGTCCTCCTGCCGGAAGGGCAGCGGCTGGCCCGCCGCCACGCGGATCTGCGACTTGATCAGGTCGATGCCGGTGACCATTTCGGTCACGGGGTGCTCGACCTGGATGCGGGCGTTCATCTCGATGAAGAAGAACCGCCCGTGCCGATCCACGATGAACTCGACCGTGCCGGCGTTGTAGTATTTGGCGGCCCGGACCACCCGGACGGCGGCGTCGCACATGGCGGCGCGGGTGTCGGGATTGAGCTGTGGGGCGGGGCTCTCCTCGATCAGCTTCTGGTGGCGGCGCTGCATCGTGCAGTCGCGCTCCCAGAGATGGACGACGTTGCCCGAGAGGTCGCCGAGGATCTGCACCTCGACGTGCCGGGGGTGCTCGACGTATTTTTCGAGGTAGATGGCGGGGCTGCCGAAGGCGGCGGCGGCCTCGGCCTGGGCCTGCTCCAACGCGGTCCGCAGCGCCAACTCGTTGACGGCCACCCGCATCCCGCGCCCGCCGCCCCCCGCCGAGGCCTTGATCAGCACCGGGAAGCCCAGGTCGCGGGCCAATTGCACCGCCTGGGCCTCGGAGTCGATCAGGCCGTCGCTGCCGGGGACGGTGGGGACGCCGGCCTGGCGTGCGATCCGCCGGGCAGTGTTCTTGTCGCCCACCAGGGCCATCGCCTCGTGCGAGGGGCCGATGAACTCGATGTTGCAGCTCCGGCAGACGTCGGCGAAGTGGGCGTTCTCCGCCAGGAAGCCATAGCCCGGGTGGATCGCCTGAACGCTGCCGATCTCGGCCGCGCTGATGATGCGGTCGATCTTGAGGTAGCTTTCCGCGGCCTTCGGCGGGCCGATGCAATAGGCCTCGTCGGCCATTTCGAGATAGGCGGCGCCGCGGTCCGCCTCGCTGTAGACGGCCACGGTCTCGATGCCCAGCTCGCGGCAGGCACGAAAGATCCGCAGGGCAATCTCGCCCCGATTGGCAACGAGGATTCGCTTGAACATCAGACCCGAGCGTCCACTTTGAACAGGGGTTGGCCGAACTCGACCGACTGGCCGTTCTCCACCAGCACGGCCACGATCTTGCCCGACACCTCCGCCGGAATCTGGTTGAACACCTTCATCGCCTCGACGATGCAAACGGTCGTGTCGGGGCCGACGTGGTCGCCGATCTTCACGTAGGGGGGCGAATCGGGGTCCGAGGCGGCGTAGAAGGTGCCGACCATGGGACTCTTGATGACGGCGAGCTGGTCGGCCGCGGGCGCGGCGGCCGTCGCGGCGCCGGCCGGCTCGGCGGCCGGCGGCTGGGGGGAGACCGGCGGAGCCGCTACCCGCGCCGGGGCCGCCATCACGACCGGCTCCGAGCCGCGGCGAAGCTGAATCCGCATCGCCCCTTCCCGCAAGTCGATCTCGCTCAGGTCGTGCTCCTTCATCAACTCGACCAGGCGGCGAATCCTCCGTACGTCGAATATGTCCTGATTAGTAGGTACCGGACTGGACATGCCAGGCCTCGCAAACATTGCCATGGGAAGGGAAAAAGGGGACAGTCCCCATTTGCCGTGACCAACCTTCGGTCGGTGCCCGCCCAACGGGTGCTTTGCACAAATGGGGACTGTCCCCTTTTTTCCAGTCCTTACCCGACGACGACCTCTTCGAGTTGTTTGGGGACGCTGCTGAGGAGCTCCCGCCCCTTGCGGGTCACCAGCACGTCGTCCTCGATCCGAATACCCCCCCAGCCGGGCACATAGACGCCGGGTTCGACTGTGACCACCATCCCCGGCCGCAGGACGATCGAGCTCTTGGCGGCCAGTCGCGGGGCCTCGTGGACCTCCAGCCCCAACCCGTGCCCAAGGCCGTGACTGAAACGGCGGCCGAAGCCGGCATCGGCAATCACGCCCCTGGCAACGGCATCCACCTGGCCGGCCGTTATCCCCGGCCGGATCGCAGCGATCGCCCGAGTCTGGGCCCGGAGCACAACCCCATAGATACGCCGAAGTTTGGGCGAGATTTTACCTATCACCAGTACCCGCGTCAAGTCGCTCTTATACAGCCGTCCTTCGGCGCCCCAATCGATCAGAACGAGATCCGACCGGCCGAGAAGCTGTTGGGTCGGCTTAGCATGGGGCAGGGCCGCCCGAGCCCCCGCGGCGACGATCGGCGGGAAGCTGGCCCCCCGGGCGCCAAACCGCCTGAACTGGTGGTCCAACTCGTCGGCCACTTCCTTCTCGGTCTGGTCCGGCCGCAAGGTTGCCCGGATCACCCCGAACGCCCGCTCCGCAAACCAGACCGCCTCGCGGATCTCGGCGATCTCTTCCTTGTCTTTCACTAGTCGCAACTTCTCAACCAGACCCGACGCGACCACGATCCGCAGCTTGGGCAGCCTCTCGGCGAGCCGGTCCCGCTGGCCGACGGTCATCGAGTCGCCCTCGATGGCCAGCCGGCCGATCCCGGCCGCCCGAAGGGCCCGCACGACCGCCTGGTTCATAGCCACGCCCGGGGCCCGGATGTGGAGGTCCAGAGCGGGGCACTCCTCCTGTAGCTGGGTGACGTACCAGCCATCGCTGATCACCGTCTGGCCATCGCCCCGGAGCAACAAAAAGCTGTCGTCGCCGGTGAACCCCGTCAAATAGGTAACATTGGTAAAATGGGTCACAAGCAGGGCGTCGACATCGAGTCTCCGCAGCATTCGGCGGAGCTTGTCCCGGCGTAGCTCGTAGTCCATCGCGTTTCTCGCGGGGGGAGAGGGCGCCTGTTATTGGACCAATTGCCGCGTCGGAAGGCAAGGGGAAGGCAAGGGATTAGGGATTGGGGATTAGGGATTGGTAGGCCCGGAACCACGCCAGTCCAATCCCCAATCCCCAATCCCCAATCCCCAATCCCCAATCCCCAATCCCCAATCCCCAATCCCCAATCCCCAATCCCTAATCCCCAATCCCC
>JBEKCP010000497.1:0-4592 GCA_050014815.1 Thermoguttaceae bacterium
TTACCGCGTCCGCACCCAACAACACATTCATGCCCGGATCGCCCTCGACATGCTACGCGACGCTCAGGCCACCGGACGTTTCGATACGACTCAAACCCTGCACCAGGCCCGTGCAGGATGAAATTACCCAATAACGATGCTGGAGTGTCGAAATCGCTCGGATTGAAAGGGCAGGAAGGGCAGGGAAGGGCAGGGGACATTCTACTTTTCCCCCGCTGGGCGCGGTTGACCACGCGGATCTGGGGGAAACACATGGCTTAACTCACGTCCTGTTTGCATCAGTGAAGCCGGGTTCGCGCAAGAGGAAACGGCGATTCACGGATTCCGCGGCTGGCCGTCGGCCCGGGCCAGCGACGCGGACCGCCGGCCGCGCAAGCGATTCCCTACGTCCTGGGGGCATGAAATTCAGAAATAGCCCCGCAGTGTCAACTCATACCACCATTTTAAGTGGCCATTTTTTTGCGCCCCCGGAGAAGTAGAGGTGCCCCCTCTGATACCGCGACGGCCCTTACTGCATAAGAACTTAACACTTGCAAATTACCCATTGTGAACGGCCCAATTAAGGCCCAACAACGCCTTCGCAATTCCGGGCTGCAAGCGATTCAACGGCAATGGGTTACGTCCGAACGTCCTGGAATTGTGGGCCGGGCCCAATTCCGGGGGGAGCCCAGAACTCGCGAAGCCGCGTCGTAAGTCCTTATTTCACAACCCGCCCGGCGCGCCGCCGTTATTGGGCCCCGCCAAGAAACCCTTTGGGCCGTCCAAAAAGCCAACAATTCGCCGGAAAGGCCCCCCGGATGGCCGAGCGAACAAAGGCGTCGGGCCTAATTCGTTTCTGTTGCGGAAAGCCTTGTGTCGCCTTTAGCTCCGCGAAAGTAGCGTGGAACGACCGCTACTTTCGCGGAGCGAAAGGCGACAATCCAGCCAGCCTACTCTTTCCGCAACAGAAACTAATTCGCACGTAGCACGCCGTCTGCCGCGGCCCGGTCGCGCAGCTCAAAACGCTTGATCTTGCCCGTGGCGGTCTTGGGCAAGGCATCGAGGAATACGACCGCGCGGGGGTACTTGTGCGGGGCGGCGTTGCGCTTGACAAACTCCTGAAGATCGTGCGCCAACTCCGGCGAGCCCACCTGCCCGTCCTTGAGCACCACGAAGGCCACGGGCTTCAACAGGCCTTCGTCGTCGGCGGCCCCGGTCACGCCGCTTTCCAGCACGGCCGGATGTCCTTGCAGAATGCCTTCGACCTCGGTCGGCCAGACCGCCTGGCCGCTGACTTTCAGCATGTCGTCCGCGCGGCCGGCGTACCAGAAAAAGCCGTCTTGATCGACCATGAACTTGTCGTGGGTGTCGATCCACTCGCCGCGGAAAGTTCGCTCCGTGGCCTCGGGCTTGTTCCAGTAGCCGGCGGCGATGCTCTCGCCGCGGATCCAGAGCGTGCCCACCTGGCCGGCGGGCAGATCGCGACCCTCGTCGTCGACGATCCTGCCTTCGTAGCCGGGGACGAGCTGCCCGGTGCTGCCGGCCTTGGCCTCTCCCGGCCGGTTGGAAATGAAGATGTGGAGGATTTCCGTGGAGCCGATGCCGTCGAGGATGTCCACCTTGAACCGCTCCCGCCAGCGGAGGAAGATATGCCGCGGGAGGGTCTCGCCGGCCGAGATGCACATCCGCACCCGCCCCAGACTGGTCCGCCCGCTGCGCTGGGCGGCGTGCAGCAGGGCCGCGTAGCTGGTGGGAACACCGTAGAAAACCGTTGGCTGGTAGCGGTCGATCACCTCGAAGACCTTCTCGGGCACGGGCCGGTCGGAAAGCAGCACGGTGGTGCCGCCGGTCCGAAGCGGAAAGTACAGCCCATTGCCCAGCCCGTAGGCAAAAAACAGCTTGGCCACCGAGAACGACAGGTCCGACTCCTCCAGGGCGATCGTCATCCGGGCGTACTGATCGGCCGCCACGATCATGTCGCGGTGGCGATGGATCGCGGCCTTGGGGGAGCCGGTGGTTCCGGAACTGTAGAGCCAGAAGGCCATGTCGTCTTTGCCCGTGTCGGCGGGCTCCAGCGATGGCGAGGCCCGCGCCATCAACTCATCGAGGCTCAATGGCCCCGCGGAAAAAAGGGGACAGTCCCCATTTGTGCTAAGCCGGGCACCGGCGGAACGTTGGTCGCGGGCCGTTCCGGCAAATGGGGACTGTCCCCTTTTTTCCTCCCCGGGGGCAATAATCAGATGCTCAAGGTGCCGCAGTCTTTCGCTGATCGCGCCGATCGGCCCCAGGAGGGAATCATGGACGACCAGCACCCGCGCGCCGCTGTCGTGGAGCAGGTACTCGTAGTCGTTGGGCGTCAGGAGCGTGTTCAGGGGGACTGCCACGGCCCCGATCTTCATCGCTCCGAAGAACGCCAGTACCCACTCCGGGGCATCCGGCAGGAGCAGCGCAACCCGCTCCTCCCTGCGGACGCCTAGTTCCAGCAGTACGTTTCCGAAGCGGTTCACCCCCTCGTACAACTGGCGATAGCTGACGGTCTGGTGGCCACAGAGGATGGCCGCCTTGTCGGCCCGCCCTTCGGTCATGTGGACGTCCACCAGCACCGTGGCGGCGTTGAGGCGGTCAGGAAGGGCAGCGGGCAACATCGGAAGGCCCCTAGCGGGCGGGAAACCAAGCAGGTCGCTGCCCACTACTCTAGTCGGTGGACCGGCCATGTCAATCCGGTGCCCCCGGTTGCCATTCGGGCCGGCGATTGCCAAAATGGGGGCGCTGGCTGCCCGCAGCGTATCCAGCTTCAAGAACAAGATGGATCAGGAGTCTTGCCATGAGAATCCCCCAGCTTTCCGTCTCGATCGACAACAAGCTCGGGCAATTGATCGCCCCGTGCAAGCTGCTGGCCAATGCGGGGATCAACATCGTCACTCTCTCGCTGGCCGACCGGGAGGATTTCGGCATCCTGCGGGTGATCGTCCGCGAGTGGCAGCGTGCCAAGGAAGTGCTCGAGGCGGCCGGATTGGCGGTCGCCGTCACCGAGGTGCTGGCGATCGAGGTGCGCGACCAGCCCGGCGGACTGGTCGAGCTGCTGCAGGTCTTCGACCGGGCGCGGATCAACGTGGAGTACATGTACGCCTTCACGGCCCGGCTTGGCGTCAGCGCGGTGATGGTGTTTTGTTTCGACGACCTGGACGCTGCCATCTTCGCCCTGGCTCGTGCCGAGATCAACCCGGTCAGCCCGGTCAACCTTTATGACCGCCTGGATGAAGAGTAGTCGAGTGCGGCGTGCCTCGCTCGCTGGCCGTAGTTGCCCGGGCGTCATGACACGAATGGCACTGCCGCTTGCAACATGATGAAAGGCGGCCAGGAACTCGCCCTCAGAACCCGAAGCTGATGGCTCCGCCATGTGTGCCGAAACTCACCCCCGAATAGCCCGAGGGGGCGCACTGGCCGTACGACGGAACGTATGCTGGCGTGGGACAGGGCGCCTGGTTGCCGGTCACGGGTGCGGCACTCGGGTCGGGCGGCGTTTGGTTGTCGGTCGTCTGCGCCACCGGGCGGGTGATGGCCCGGCCATCGGCCGGCTCAAAGTGTACCCAGCGGCCGCCTTCGTAATACATCCAGCGGTTGGCCGCGGTCCAGTACCACCATCGGCCCTCATGCCAGACGTTCCGCCAGCCCTCCCGGCTGCTGCTTGCCGAGGCCGTCGGCCCGCCGGTTGCGGCCGAAGCGGCCGGCATTGCGGCCGCGGCCTTGTTCCCCACGGCATCGCCCGCCCATGCCTGAACGGTTGCATAACCCAAAGCCCAACCCAGCGTCATTCCCAGAACAAGCGTCTTCATGAATACTCTCCTCGTTGTGCTACGCGCTCAAGGCCCACCCTTGGTCGCAACGGAGGAATTATCGCATGGTTTATTAACAAGTCCAGTTGTAAAAATAATGGAATGGGGTTACTGGACCCCCTGACATGGTGTGCGAGAAGGATTTCACCCTAACGAACACATATCGCGGTTTAGGGGGCAGAATCCGCGGCGGAAGCACGTTGCTACGCTTCCGCGTCGCAAAGCACGGCGACCGGGAAGTCGGAGAGCAGATTGGCCACCGGCAGCGAACCGCCCGCCGGATCGTAAATCTGGCCGGTGAAAACGTTGCGAAGCCGCCCACAAGCCTCGCCCACAAGCAGCAGCCGGGTGTCGGCCCAGAACGCCGGCCCCAGCGGGGGCGCGGCCGTGTCCAGGCCGCCGCACCCAGCTCCGCTGGGTACCCGACCGGCCGCGAGGCGGGCCAACAGCCGGGGCACGACCGCGACGATCGTCTGCGGCCGCTGGCCCGAGGGCGCCCACCGCCGCGCGAAGGCGCAGACGTGCTGCACGCCCGGGCCCTCAACGGCCAACGGCGCGTAGGCGCCCCGCCGGAAGAGTTCCGTCCGCTCCTGCCGCAGCTTCAGCAACTGCCAAGTGACGAAAAGCTTGATCCGCGGATCGCGGACCTGGTGGGCGAGCCGCCGGGCCAGGGCGAACCGCGACCCGCCGCCGCCGGCCAGTTCCGCCTCCAGTTCGGCGAGCATCGCCTGTCGCCGGGCGAAATCGACCGGCCGCCGGTTGTCCGGATCGACGAGG
>JBEKCP010000498.1:0-4582 GCA_050014815.1 Thermoguttaceae bacterium
GGCCCGCGACTCCTCCGGCGTGTCGCCCAGTTGCATGGGCGGACTAGCCAGCCCCAGTTCCGTCGGCTGCACGACGAACCCGTCAACCAGCGGCTTCGTCGGATCGGGATACCGGACCGTGGCCGGGTCGAAGGGCAAGATCGCCCCGAGCGGGGTGTCGCGGTAGGCCCGCGGCATGAACTGCGGACCGGCCACGAGCACCAAGGCCCCCCCCTTGCCCGGCTGATCGACGAAGTCCGCCAGGGCCTGGAGGATCGGTCCGCCCAAGAGTGCCGGGCTGGCGTCGCCCAGAATGACGACGTCGTAAGAGAACAACTCGTCGCGCCGCACGGGAAAGCCCCGCAAAGCCGCCTTGTCCTCTTCCGCGTACTCGACGTCGGCATCCTGGAGCACCGTGTGGAGTTCGATCGTCTTGTCTCGCAGCAACATATTGCGGAGGAACCGGTATTCGAAGCTCGGGCAGGCTTGGGCCAGGAGGACGCGAATTTTCGCCTGGCGGACCTGGATCGAGCGGCTCAGGGGCGCGTGGGGCGTTTCGAGCCCGCCCTCCGGCCGCTCGATGTCAATCGTATAGCGGAACCGCCCGACCTGCGTGGGCCGGTAGAGCAGTTGGACCTCCTGGGCCTGGCCGTCGGGACCAACGGCCGCCTCGACCCGGGCGAGCACTTCGGGCCGATCGTCCTTGCGGAGCACGAGGCCGACCTTCTTCCCGGCGAAGCCGGCCCCCGTGAGCCGGAAGTGGAAATCGACCACGTCATCGACGAACACCACGTCTTCGACCCGCAGATCGCTCAATCGCAAATCGCGGACCGGCTGGTCGCTGCCCAGGCCCACGAAGTAGAGAGGCACGCCGCGCCGGCGGGCATAGGCGGCCGTCTCGGCCAGCGAAGGACCCTCGGTATTGATGCCGTCGGTCACGAGCACGATGGCGGCGGGCGTCGTGCCGCGGAACTCGTCAAGAACCGAGCGGACGGCGGCCCCCAGCCGCGTGCTGTCTCCCAACGGCTCCGCCGAGCGAAGCTCCTCGACGATGCCCGGCACGTCCGCCCGCCGGCTCGCGCGAACGCCGGTCAGGAAATAGAAGCGGAGTTTGTAATCCTCGGCCAGTTCCTCCAGGAGCGCGCCGTGGTTTTCCGCCAGGAGGGTCCTGGCGAGGTTCCAGCGGCTCAGGTCGCGGCCGTGGGGCAGCTCGGCCCGGCGGAGCCGCTCCGCCAGCGCCCGGCGAAGGCCTTCGGGATACGAGTCGACGGTGGTCACGCTGCGGGTATCGTCGATCAGCACGGCGACCGTGGGAAGCCCGGTGCGATCCAAGAGGAGTTCGACTTCGGCGATCATCGAGAGCACCAGCGCCACCAGGCCCAGGCGCATGGCGGCCAGCATGAGCCTCCAGCGGCGGCTGGCCTGGCGTCCTTCGCGGAGATAAATCGCCACGACCAAGGTTGCGGCGGCTGCGGCGGCAAGGAGCGTCACCCACGACGGCCATGGCCAGTGGATCTCCAGGCGCCAGGCGGTGCCCTCGCCGGCGCTCGGGGCCAGGCCGAGCCATCGTTCGAGCCAGATTGGAAGCGTGCCGCTCATCAACCGTGGTATCCCAGTCGCCAGGCCAAAAAGGTCTCCACAAACAACAGCCCGAGCACCGCGTAGAGCAGGTCCCGAGCCAGTCGGCCGGTGCGGGGGCCGGGTCCCGCCACACGCGCGGCGAGCGCCTGAGAGCTCGGCTGGCAAGCAAACGGAATGCCGGGCCACACCTCGTCTTGGAGCTCCTCGACGCCGATCGGCGTCAGATCGCTCTCGCTCGTGTTCACGTTCACCGCGAAGCTCCGGCTCCCGGCAAGCGGCGGACCGAACCTCGCGGTGTAGATGCCGCTGCGGTACGTGTCGCCGTAAGTCCACGCGCCGTCGCCGCCGGCCGTGTGGAGCGGAGCGGATCGCGCCTGGCCGTCGGGCCGCTCGACCGTCACCGGCACGTCGCCGGCCGCGGCGGTCACCGGGGCCTCCAGCGGCTCGCCCACCTCGACGTTCCGGTGCCCCATCTGCTGGCCCACGCACCATGCAAGGATCTCCTGCACCAGCGGCACGTAGCTGAACCAGACGGGCATGGGCGTCCAGGAGACGTCCGCGGAGGTGGCCACCAGCACCACGCGGCCGCGGCGGACCGGCTCCTCGATCACCAGGGGGTCGCCGTCGGCCATCGCCAGCACGACCTTGGCCGCCGAATCCTTCCGCACCTGGAGCTTGATGTATTTCAGAACGATCGTATTGAGCAACCCCGACTTGCTCTGCCCCCGGAATGCCTCGACGATCGGATGGCGGTAGCCCAAGGCATCGAGCCCCAACTGCGGCTTCTGGACGACCGAGTCGAGCCGGGCCCCCAGGATCCGCCGGCCGCCCCCCTCGCTCCCGAGCTGGCGATTGTACTCGTCCAGCATGACCTGGTCGCCGAGGAAGAAGACCAGGTTCCCGCCGCGGGCCAGGTAGGCGTCCATCGCCTGGACCTCGCTGGGAGTGAACCGCGGAACATTGGACAGGAAGACGCAATCATAGGCGGCCAGGTCCCGCTCCAGGATCGCCCCCTCGGCGGCCACGTCGACTTCGACCGGCGAGTGGTCCGCGCGGCCGGCCCCCGGCGCCAGGGCCGCCGCCAGGTAGCCGGTCGTGCCGTGGGCCGGGTCGCCGGAGGGCCGCCCGTCAATGCACAAAACGCGGACCGCCTGCCGCACGGGGACCACCAACCAGCGATGATTGTCGACGTCCAGGGCGTCGCCCTCGGCGCGGACCTCGACCCAGTGGTCGCCCGGCGTGTCGAACCGGTAGGAGAAATGGACGGTAGCCTCGCGCTCGCGGCCCGCGCTGACGGTGACGGACTGCCGGGCGGCGCGGCGGCCGTCGATCCAAAGCTCGACGGGCTGCCCAACGCGCTCGTTGTGCCCGAAGTTCCAAAGCTCCGCCTCCAACTCGACGGAGCGGCCCACCGTGACGACCGACTCCGAGGCGGCCAGTCTGGTGACCGCGAGGTTCTCCTCCGGCGGCTGTCCCAGGTCGATCACTTCCAGCGCGGCCTCCTGGGCCAACTCGGCGGTTTGCCGCCGGAACTCGGCCATCGCCGCCTCGCCAAGCTCGGGCGCCCAGGTCGTTCGCTGGAGGTCCGTGAGGAAGTAGACCACGTGCCGCTGGAGCCGAGAATCCTCGCGTCGGGCCTGTTCCACGAGTTGTGCCACCGTGCGGACCGTGGCCGGCAGATCGGCTCCCGTGTGGAGGACTTCGAGGTTCTCGATCTCCTCGCGCAACGTGGCGGCATCGACGGTGGGCCGCGCCACGACCATCCGCGGCGGCGCGGCCAGGAGGACCAGCGTGAAGGCATCGCCCTGGGGGCTATCATCGACGATCCGCACGGCCAACTCCTTCGCCTGGTCAAACCGGCTCGCGTCCGCCGACGTGCTGTCGGCCAAAGTCGTGTCGCCCGACTTCGTGGCCATCGAATAGGATGCGTCGAGGACCAGCACGCGGTGGGTCGGGATTCCGGGGACGAAGGCCAGGCCCGGCCGCCGGGTATAAGGCTCCGCCACGGCCAATACCACGAGGACGACCAGGAGCGTTCTGAGCGCCAGGAGCAGCCACTGCTGGATCTGGATCCTCCGCGCCCGGCGTCGCAGGGCGGCCAGCAGGTACTCCATGGCCGCCCAGGGCGTCTCGCGATATCTCCGCCGGCTCAACAGGTGGATCACCAGCGGCGCCGCCGCCCCCGCCAACCACCAGAGCATCGGCAGGTGGGCGATTCCGAAGGCGAAGATCGAAGGAAACGAAAACATGTGACTGCCACGCAGGTTGCGCTATCGAAGCCGAGGCGACGGGCACCTTCCGCTCAACAGAAAACCTAAACGAGACTTCCGCCGGGTTATCGGGCCACAACGGGTTGTTCTTTTCACGCAAAGGCGCAAAGCCGCAAAGCCGCAGTCGGTTCTGATCCGACCAACGCCGGGAACAAGGAAGAGTCCGGATCCAATCTTATCTTGGTTCTCCATTTGCGTCTTTGCGCCTTGGCGTCTTTGCGTGAAACCTCTTCCGAATAATGTTGCCAATGTGTCGATTGAGCTGACATCCGGCAGGACTCAGGTCAATTCATTTCTGATCCATACGCTATCTCCTCGACGCCAGGTAACTCGACAGCGCGACCTCCAGCGACTGGTCGGTCCGCAGGGGGACATAATCGATGCGGTGCTGCCGGCAGCCCTGCTTCAGCCGTCGAAGGTACTTTTGGAACTCGTCGAGATAGGCCTTTCGCAGGCCGCGGGGCTCGGCCAGCACCTCGCCGAGGCCCTCCAGCCCGCGGAAGAGCATCGTCTGGCGGAACGGGAACTCCAGCTCGGCCGGGTCCAGCACGTGCATCAGGATCACCTCGTGCCGGCGATGGCGGAAGTGCTCCAGGCCCGCCATCATCGAGCGGACGTCGTCGAACAGGTCGCTCAGGACGATGACGATGCCGCGTTTCTTGAACCGCTCGGCCAGGTCGTGGAAGATGGCCCCCGTGGCGGTCTTCCGCTCGGGCGCCGAGTTCTCCATGACGTGGAGCAGCTCCTTCAGG
>JBEKCP010000499.1:0-8822 GCA_050014815.1 Thermoguttaceae bacterium
GGGACAGAAACTGAACCGTCGCCAGGGTCCCAAAACGCATCTGCCGCCGCAGCAGCGCCGCATGTTGGATACCGACACCACCGAAGAGGAAGGCACCCGCAACGACCAGAGTGATGGCAATCAGGCGCGAATCGCCGTAGAACCAGGCAACTGCCGGCGCAATCGCGGCGACGAGCAGCATCAGCCCAGCACTGAGGGCTACGTTGATCCAAAAGAGAATGCTTACCTGCGCGTGCGTGATCTCGGCCCGCTGCACGGTGGCCAACGAAAGACCAGCATCCTTGAACATCTCCACAAATCCTGTGATTGCAGTGGCCATCGCGACCAGCCCAAAGTCACCGGGCGTTAGGATGCGAGCAAGGACTGCCATGGATCCGAGCCTCATCAGGAAATACGCCACCTGCCCGACGAGAGAGGCCGCACCACCGCGCACGGATCGGCCCTTGAGACCGTCGCGCAGGTGCGCTGTGCTGAAGAAGTCGCCGCCTGGTCGCGCTCGCACAAGGGTGACGTCAACCGGGAGCGAATGGAGGTTCTGTCCCGGAAGCACTATCTCTGGCGACGCCGACTGCATGATTGGGCTACTGAACAGTACCTGGCTCGTACACGCGAGGATCCGAATCGTGACGCATTTTCTGAGAGAGCCCCAGGGGGCCACCATCGGGCGGAGTGTCCGCACTCTCGGCGCCGCCATAGACCGTGGAGCGGGAACAGCACGGCGGAAAAAGCACATTCGGCAAATCGCCCGGAGGCACTTCTTGCTCGCGCCGGCGGAGTTCCCCGACCTTCATATCGATCATCGCTTGGTACATCGCCAGCAGCCGGCAGTATTGATAGCCCGCAGATCCATCTAGAAACCCAAAATGCCCGAAATACATGTAGAAGAAACGCAACGTAGGTCGAAATGGCAATCGGTTCACTATCGCCTTGATTGCACGCCGCCGCCTGGTCGGATCCCGCCAGTCTACCAGGCCCGATAGATCAAGGCCATCCGTGGTCTCGCGGCCTGCCAGTTCTGTGGCCTCATCGGAGGAGTACCGGTTGTGCTTAGCAAACCAGTCGTGCAGTCCCTTGGAAAAAGAATGGTGGATGTAGGGGTGCCTGAGGGTTCCGACACGTGCGGGATCGATGTTTTCGCGTTGGCCGTGGCCGACCTGCTTGAAGCGAAAGACCGGGTTTCGGCCGAGCCGGACTTGATAGGAAGGATACATGCCGGCAAAACGCAGCCATTTGCCGAGGAAAATCATTTTCGAGGGGATTCGGTAGGCGCCGTAACGGGAATCGCCGATGCGAGTGACGATTTCAGA
Source organism: Thermoguttaceae bacterium (assembly GCA_050014815.1). Lineage (GTDB taxonomy): Bacteria > Planctomycetota > Planctomycetia > Pirellulales > Thermoguttaceae > JBEKCP01. The sequence goes on from JBEKCP010000499.1 coordinate 1,308, forward strand.
TAGTAACCCCGGTGTGCAGACCTCATCGGCATCGAGATGAAGGATCCAGTCATGTTGAAATGGCACGTTTTCGAGGGCCCAGTTGCGCTGTCCTGCAAAGTTGTCAAAGGTTCTATCAAAGACTCTCGCGCCTGCTGCCTTGGCGATTGCGACCGTCCGATCCGTGCTGTAGGAGTCCAGCACGACAATATCGTCGCACCACGTGATCGCTTCCAAGCACCGCGGTAGGTTCAGTTCTTCATTGAGTGTCAGAAGCAGTATAGAGACTGGAATGCTCATACTTGAGAATTCGACACCGGTTGCTTGCTGGTCCTCAAGGATTGGGTGGCAATCGGTCGGGTTACGACAGGTCTCAAACCGAGCACTTCCGCCAGCAAGGCATGGAACCGCGCGGTGACGCCCCGGCGGTCGTAGTCTGATTCGGCCAAACGGCGAGCACGCTTGCCCATCTCGGCCAGGTCCCAGGTCTGATCGGCCAGCTTCTCAATGACTTCGGCCAGGGCCTCGGGCTGCCCGATCGGGGCGAGCACGCCGATACCGTGTTCCAGCGTCAGCTCGGAGAGTTCGCATTCCTCCGGCGCGATGGCCACGAGCGGCGTCGCGGAGGCCATCACGCCGTAGAGCTTACTGGGCATCAGGCACGACGACACCCGCTCGTCGAGCGGGACCAGGTGAACGTCGGCAGCACTCAGGCTTTCAGAGATCTGCGACTTGGGCTGGCAGGGCAAAAAGCGGACGTTCGTCAGGCCGAGGTCGGCGACCTGTTTCTCCAGGCTGGGTTGTAACGCCCCGCCACCGACCAGCAGGAACAGGATATCGGAGCGGTCGCGGAGATGGCCGGCGGCGGCCACCACGTCTTCCAACCGCTGGCAGAGCCCCAGGTTGCCGGAGTACATGGCGACGAACTGGCCGTTGATGCCGTATTTCGCGCGGAAGGGATTGTCCTTCTTGATGGGCCGGACTTTCGCCGTTGAGACCCAGTTGGGGATCACAACGACCTGATCGGCAGGTACGCCGGAGGCCACGATGTGGTCTTTCATGTCGCGGCTGAGGACGATCACGCGGTCGGCCTGGCGATAGGCATGGAACAGCAGCCGGCGGAGGGCGCGGACCAGGAAACCGTCGCGGATCTTGCCCAGGGCGACGGCGATATCGGGATGGATGTCTTGCAGGTAACAGACCAGCTTGGCGCCGCGGACGCGCTGCAGAAACCATCCGATGAGGCAGAGCAGCGGCGGGTCGGTTTCGGCCACCACCACGTCCGGCCGTTTCACCCAGAGGCTTGCCCAGAGCGCGCCCCAGAGGAAGCTCAAGTAATTCGCGATCCTGCCCGGCAGGAAGCGTTTGGGGAAGCGGGAATGCCAGACACGTTGGATGCGGACGCCGTTGCGGAGCTCGGCGCCGTGGCGGCGATACTTCTCGCCGGTGGGGTTTTGGTTGGGCCGTCCGGCGATCACCGTGACGTCGAACGATGCTGCCAGGTCCTCGCACAACTCGGTCAAGAGCTGGCCCGTCGCCTCCGAATCGGGCCAATAGGACCGATTCAGAAAGAGAACACTCGGCCGCTTCTGGATGTCTGTTTCATCCATGCCCGAAAGACCGTGCTGCTAACGCCGTATTATTGTGAGTCTGTTTCGAGTGAATGTAAGCCCGAAGACGATTCCGCAGCTTGCCATTGCCGTGCCGGTCCCGTTTGGCGGTCACTTTACCAGTCATTCTACGGTCATTCACTTTGGCAGCGCCCGCTGCGGGCGATGGCGCTTTGCCGATCGCAGGCGTTGCCTAGCGGGAACCGGGGATTCGGCCCTCTTGGCGACGATCGACTGCAGGTAAAAGTCGCAGGCGTCGCAGACGTCCAACAGGCGGAGGATGTCCCGGCGGCGCATTTCGGCATCGGCCTTTCCGGCCACGACGACGCACCCGACCGTCTCGGAGGCGATCATCAGCGGCATTTTCACCCGCCAGTCGAGCACCGTATCGTCCTGGCACGGCTTCTCCCAACTCGCGCTGAAGCCCTCCTGAAGGTGGGGCAGGTTCACATCGAGGGCCACCCGGTGTACGCGCAGATCCTCCGCCGACTCCATGAGCGCTTCCCAAAGCTCGTTCCAATGCGCCGAGCCCTGCAAGTGTACCGAGGAGTGCGAAGGGGCGGCCCCGTCTTTGCCTCGGAGCACGAGGAACGATCGACCGAACTTGCGAAGGCGGTTCGCCACCAGCAGGAACTCGCCCCGCCCGAACACCCCGGACACGATGCAAACCATGACGACGGCGCCGGAGGCCAGCAGGGCAGTCAAGTCGCTTCTCAAGTACACGCTGACCATCGCCCCCGCCGACGTGATCGCACAGCAGCCGCCTACGAACCAAAGGACCTTGGGATTGCTGCCGAGCCGCTCCAAGAGGCGGTGGTGGAGGTGGCCCCGGTCGGGGATGTAGATGCTGCGGCCCGTGAGCCTGCGGCGGAGGATGGCTGCCGTCGTGTCCAACAGCGGCAGGGTCCAGATGGCCAGCGGGGCTGCCAGGAGCACCGTGCCCGGTCCCTTCATGGCCCCCTTGATCGCCAGCATGCCGAGGAAGAAACCGATGAGCATGCTTCCGGCATCGCCCAGGAAGATCGTTGCGGGCGGAAGGTTGAACCAGGCAAACCCCAGCAGCGCGCCCGTGAAGACGAGGGCCAGGATGGCGATGTCCTGTTGGCCCATCGTCACGGCGATCGCGGCAAAGGTCGCTGTGAGAATCACGCCCAGGACGGTCGCCATTCCGTCCATTCCATCGAGCAGATTGATCGCATTGACGGCCCCGATCAACCAGAGGATGGTGAATGGAATCATGAGGAAGCCGACATTGACGTGCCAGCCGAAGAGCGCGAAGCTGTCGATGTCGAGCCCGTTGAGGGCGAGGCAGAGGGCGATGAGGACCTGGCCGAGCAGTTTGTGCCGGCCTCGCAGACCGAACCAATCGTCGAGCAGCCCGAGCATGACGATTCCGCCCGAGGCCGCCAGCATGCCCAGCACCGATCGGGTGCGGCGGAGCAGGCCCTCGCGACATGGGTTGGGCACCAGGAAGAGCACGAGAATCACCACAACCATCGCCAAGTACACGGCCAGTCCGCCGCCCAGCGGCGTCAGCCTCTGGTCGAGCTTTCGATGGCCGTCCGGACGGTCTGTGAGTCCCACGCGTGGCGCCAAGGCCCGGACGACCAGCGTCATCGAGAAACTGATCACCCCGGCAGTGATAACGAGCACGGCGATCCAACGACCAGCGTCATCGAGAAACTGATCACCCCGGCAGTGATAACGAGCACGGCGATCCAAGCAGGTTCCATCAGGTTGTCCTCCGCGTGTTACCGAGAGCGACTCGCCCCAAGGGAATTCTTGAAAAACGAGAACCAACTCTTGCCGAGCGGCCGGGGGGGAGGGAGCCGAAGCGGCCTGCCCTCCAGGACGGCCAACCCGTTCAGGCTGCAAATCCGGTCCGCGGACTCCCGGCCGGACCACGAAGCAATGCGACGGTAGGCGGCCGCCATTTCCGGCGGGCGGTGATCGGCGGAGTGGCCGTCCGAGCCGACCAGGTGGACGACGCCCCGCTGGACCCAGCGGCGGATCGCCGCGGCGGAGCGGGCGTCGGGCGGCTCGGCAATGCCGCGCGAAGTCGCCTGCACCAAGGCCCCCACGTCAATCAAGGTCTCGATAGCGCCGGGATCGTGCAACAGTTCGGGACAGCGCTCGGGGTGCGCCAGGATCGGTCGCACTCCGCAGGCCCGAAGGCGGGTAATCGCATCACGGGCATCGACGAACACGTCCATCGGCATCTCGATCAATACGTAGTTGCCCCGGCCGGCCACGCCCAGCAGCTCGCCGCGTTGCCAGGCCATGTCCATGTCGGGCCGAATGGTCGCCTCGGCCGACGGGTACACGCTCAGGGGGAGCCTGATCTCCCGGAGACGCGCCGCCAGTTGCCCAGTCCCCGCGAGAATCCTCTCCGGCGTGGATTGCGGCCACCGCGTGTCGAGATGGGCGGTGGCGGCAATCGAACGGGTCCCCTCCTCCCATGCCATCCGGCACATCGAGATCGCTTCGTCGAGGGACCCGGGCCCGTCGTCCAACCCCGCGAGCAGGTGACAATGCAGATCCACCAGCGGAGTCATGCAGTTCAGTGCCGGGGCGCTCCATTGAACTCAAAGGTGTCAATCACCGGTGCGGCTGACTTAACCCTGGGCGGTCTCGGACGGGTCGTCGGCGTGCCGGTCGCCTTCTCGGCGGGGGGGGGCTTCCTTGGCGATTTTGCCAGCCGTCCCGTTCGATGCGGCGCCGTTTCGCTTTGCCGCTCCTGCCGGCTTGCCATTACCGTGGCCGTTCTTCAAGATCCCGACCCTGCCAAGAAGGCTTCGCCAACTGCCGCCTTTCCCCGCTCCATTCGAATTGCCATTCGTGTTCTCAAGGCTGTCCTCGCCCTGGCTGGCCTCCGGCGATTCGTCGGCGTGGCCGTATCCGTAGTTGTAATGGTAGTTGTAGCTGTACTTGTAATGGCTGCCGTAACCGTACTTGTAGACGCCGTAACCATAGGAGGAGCCGCTGGTGACGGCATTGACCACGACACCCACGAGCTTGACGCCCAGGGAGGTCAGGGCCTCGGCGGCGTGGGCCGCCGTATGCCGCGAACTCTTGGTCAGCCGCAGGACGAGGATCACGCCGTCGACGCGAGGCGCCACAGCGCAGGCATCGGTCACGGCCAGAACCGGCGGTGTATCGATGATCACGAAGTCATAGACTTCCCGGACGGCATCCAGAAAATCCTTGAACCGGGATGAGGTCAGGATCTCGGCCGGGTTCGAGGGCCTCCCGCCCGTGGTTATCACCGACAGATTCTCCACTCCGCCTGGCTGGACTGCGTCGGGAATTTCCATTTCCCGCTCGATCACGTCCCAAAGGCCCCGCTCGTTCTCGATCCCGAGCATCTTGTGAACCCGGGGGCGGCGGAAGTCCGCGTCGACGATGAGTACCTTCTTGCCCGATTCCGCAATGCAGAGGCCCAGGTTGACCGCCGTGGTTGTCTTGCCGTCGCCGGCGCCCGGGCTGGTGACCTGGAAGATCTTCTGGCCCTCGGCATTCGCGCTGAAGTAGATTGCCGTGCGAACCGCCCGGTAGGCCTCCGCCTGGACGCACTTGGGCCGGTGGGCCACGCACAGGAGGGGAGACATCGAGGCGATGGCTGCGGCTTGTCCCTGACTCGCGGCCCGCAAGTCGACCAGGGGAATGTGCCCCAGAATGGGTGCGCCGAGCATGGCCCGAATCTCTTCCGGCGCCCGGATCCGCGTGTCGAGCCGCTCCCGCAGCCAGCCGAGCCCGAAACCGCTCATGGCCCCCAGGAAGCAGCCAAGTCCGACCACGGCGGAGAACCGAGGTTCGACCTGGTGGCCGACCTTCGGCGCCGAGACCACGGTGGTTCGCACCCCGCCCGCATCCTTGATGAGATTGATTTCATCGAGCCGCTTGATGACCGTCGTGAAAAGCTGCTGCGTTCGCGTAATCCCGTTGCGAAGCGACTCGTCTGTAAGCTGGAACTCGGACAGCTTCTTGGCGGAATCGCGCTCTTTCTCGAAAAGCTGACCGAGTCCCTGGATTCTTTCCTGCTGAAGATCGAATTCCTGTCGCAAGGAATCGAGGTAGACGGCCACGATATCCAGCGGCTTTCGGGGGTCGTGCTTCTCGAGCGTGTCGTCGCCTAACTCTTTGCGAAGGAGCTCGAGTTTCTTCTGAACCGCCTTGACCTTGGGGTGATCGGCCCCGTACTCCTCCAGCAGGAGCTGCTCCTCCATAACCGTGGCGAAGGTAGCGTTCTGAAAGGGCGACAAAGTGTTGATCTTCGCCGGGGAACCGTCCGAGGAGCCGTTTGGCGCGGCCATCGTGGTCCAATTTGCGACCAGCAGGGCGATCGCATCGCGTTTCCCCTTCTTCAGGGCCGATTCCAGGGAATCGATCTTCGATTTGGTCTGCGACTGTTCGACCATCAGGTGAGATCGCGTAGCCTCGATCTCGGCCATTCGCGACTCGTGCAGGTTCGCGCCGAGGTCGCCTTTCCAGAGGAGCGGCGCGTTCTGGCGGAAGTTGCGGTAGACTTCTTCCTTGTCTTGCAGTTGCTTCAGGAGCACGTCCTTGGCCTGCGAAATCAACTGCGCCGTCTCTTCGCTGGAGTTCTGGTACGTTTCTCCCAAAAACGCCTGGTAGGTCGTTAAGAGGGCATCGAGGACCTTCGGACAGTCCTCGGCTTCCGCCCCCTTGAAGGTGAGCGTAACGACGCTCGCCCCGCCTGAAGTCTTGCAGTCGACTCCAATGCCTCCGACGACCATCCCCAGGGGGTCGGGCGCATCGCGGAAGGATGCCAGGGATGCCAGGTGGTGCTTCTCAATGGCTTTGGCCGCAATCGTCGGGCTCTTGAGCAGAAGACTGTGCAGGGCCAGCGAATCATCATATCCGGACTTGATTTCCGCCCCTTGCACCGGAAGAGCGGACTCCTTCTTGATGATGAGCACTTGTGCCGAGGACTGGAAAACCGGCGGGCACCGGAGGAAATAGAGATACCCCAAACCTCCGCCCAGCGACGTCAAGACGAGAAGGAGCCACTTCTGCCGCCATGCAATGGCCAGTAGGCCTGCATTCTCGTGCGAAGCATCCCCGTCGGGCCCCGTCGCGTCTACCCAGCGCTGCTGACGTTCCATGCGTTGCCTACCTTGTGGTGATGGAGCGATCCCAATACGCCGTCATGAGGCAGGAGCTGAAGCAACCTTCGCGGGGACTGTCCCGATTTTCGCGAAGCGAAAATGGGACTGTCCCCTTCGGGGCCGACGCCGCCACCCTTCGGCAAGCGGCTCCAAGCGTGTCGAACACTCCCAAGATCACGCAACCCTATTCAGCCGGCCAGAATCCCTGTGTCGGACGCGCGCACTCCGTTCCCGTGGGTGGCACACCCAATTTGCCGATTTCGCATCCTATTAACCGTGTCCATACGGTACGCAGGCGAAAGGCGCCTCAAGGCAAAGCCCTTGCACCCTTCGGAGACCGCGTCTCCTTCCGACACCCGGGTTAAGTTCCCGCTGCTATCGACTCCACATCTATTCCCGTCACTACTCGTTGGAGCGGTATCCAGGAGTTTCAACCGCCCCAATAACTGTCATGCACATCGTCGCTTGGACCGGTCGTCGCCAGGCCAAAAAAGCCGAAGAGGTCCTCGGGCCATTCGCCGTGCGGGCGAATCCATCGACTCTCCCCACAATCGGCCGCGCAGCGAAGGCACAGGACCCCAATTCGCGAGCCCGAAATAGGCGTGCTCTGACGGCCGGCGAATCATGAGTATGCAACTACAAGGTGCCTCACCCCAAAGTAGTGACAAGCTTCTAGTCTAGATCGGAGGCCCGTTTTGTCAAGAGGCGGTGACGATAATTAGTGGTATATTCTCCGGGGGGGGTAACAATGCTATCATTGGCGTAGTCGTTCATGCGGTTCTTGCCGCTGTCATGCC
>JBEKCP010000500.1:0-4549 GCA_050014815.1 Thermoguttaceae bacterium
GTCTTCTACGATCTCCGCTGCCAGAATGGCGGGGTCCGGGAGGTCGGACGAGTCGCCGAGGCTATCGTCCCGAAGCCAGAAAATATCGAGGTTGGCCTTGTCGCGATTGATCAGGTCTTCATACGAGAAGCATCGGAAGCGGTCGCTTTCGGTCCGCTTGTGCCGGTTCTCAGGATTGTAAGAGCGGACGAAATCGTCCAGGTCGGCGCGCGTAAGGGTGTTGGTCTTGAGGGTGAAGTGCTTGTTGGTGCGCAGATCGTAGATCCAGAGGGTGCGTGTCCAGGGCTTCTCGCTGGCCGGCTTGCGGTCGAAAAAGAGCACGTTAGCCTTGACGCCCTGGGCGTAAAAGATGCCGGTGGGCAGGCGCAGCAGGGTGTGGACGTCGCAATCGTGCAGGAGGCGCTTGCGGATGGTTTCGCCCGCACCGCCTTCGAACAGCACGTTATCGGGCAGGACGATGGCGGCCCGGCCATTGATCTTGAGCAGGCTGCGGACGTGCTGGAGGAAGTTGAGCTGCTTGTTGCCGGTGGTGGCCCAGAAGTCGTCACGCAGAATTTCCTGGCGCTCCTTCACCTCGTCGCCATCCTGATTGACGATGGTGACGCTGGACTTTTTGCCGAATGGTGGATTGGTGAGCACCATGTCGTAGTTGACCGATGGCTTGGCGACGAGGCTGTCCTTGCCGGCGGCCATGTTCTTTTCGTTGCCGAGGCCGTGGAGGAGCAGGTTCATGGCGCAAAGGCGGGCGGTAGAGGCGACGAGTTCGACCGCATAGAGGGCTTGAGTCTGGAGGTGGCGCACCTGGTCGCGATCGAGCTTGTGGTCCTTGATGATGTGACCGGCGGCGGAGAGGAGAAAACCACCGGTGCCCGCGGCGGGATCGATGATGGTGGTCCCGGCTGCGGGCGCATGACGGCGACGATGGCGTCAATCAGGACGCGGGGCGTGAAGTACTGGCCGGCGCCGGACTTGGTATCCTGCGCGTTCTTTTCAAGCAGACCCTCGTAGATGTCGCCCTTGACGTCGGCGCTGAGCGCGCTCCAAGGTTCCTTATCGATGAGATCGACGATGAGGCGGCGCAAGTGGGCGGGGTTCTGGATCTTGTTTTGCGCTTTGCGGAAGATGATGCCGAGAATGCCGGGCTCTTTGCCGAGGTTTTCGAGGGTGTTGCGGTAATGTCTCTCGAGCGGCAGGCCGTCCATTTCGACGAGGCTGGGCCAGTTGTAGTCTTCGGGGATGGCGGACTTGTGCTTGTAGGGCGGGCGGGTGCGCTCGTAGTCCATCTTGAGGAAGAGGAGATAGGTGAGCTGCTCGACGTAGTCGCCGTAGGAGACCCCGTCATCGCGGAGGAGGTTGCAGTAGTTCCAGACTTTGTTGACGAGATTGGGAGCGGGGGAAGACATCAGGCGTTGTGCTCCGCGAGGCGAGCTTCGGTTTCCAATGAGATGTCGAGACTCATAGAGCCGTGCTCCCATTGTTAGCGTATCGCAGCGTCGAGGTGGGAAAGTTCGGCCAGGCTCGGTCTAGGCGGCGGTCCGTGGCCGTACTTCCTTTTCAATCTGTGGCTGAATCTCTTGCACGGCGACCTCGAGGTCGTAAGCGACCTGGAGATTCAGCCAATACTGCGGCGATGTGCCGAAATACCGCGCCAGACGAATCGCGGTGTCCACGGTGATGGCCCTCTTGCCGTTGACAATCGCGCTGATCCGGTTCATGGGAACCCGGAGTGCGCGCCCCAGTTCGTTCAGGCTTACGCCAATCTCTTCGAGTTCATCCCGGAGTAACTCGCCCGGGTGGATGGGCGGCAGTTTCCTACGCTGTGCCATGGTCCTCCTCTCAGTGGTAATCCACTATCTCGACGTCGTGCAGATTGCCGTCACGCCACGTGAAGCAGATCCGCCAGCGGTTATTGATCCGAATGCTGGGCTGGCCGGCCCGGTCCCTTTTCAGCGCCTCCAGCCGATTGCCGCGAATGGCCCCCAAATCTGCGAGGCTGGGTGCCGCTTCCAGCCAGCGGAGCCGCTTGCGCGCCTGCTCTTCGATCCCGCGAAACTTCCGGCTACCAAATCCCTCGTGGATTGCCTTGGTTTCCAGGCATCGGAACGAGCGAATCATACACGTTAAACATACTATGCGCCGCGTACTGGGTCAACCGGGACCAGACGTGCGATTAAAGGATTTCCGTGCCACGAGGCACCATGTCCGGCGTGAGAAATGTCTTGGGCACTTCGCCCTCACCGGCAAGAAAGAACTTCGGAAAGCGTTTGTACCACTCTCCGCGCGGTACTTCGGGATTGGAGTTCAGCCAATCCTGCAATGCCTCGAAATCCGAAACCGAAATCCGACCTTCACGGAAGCGGTCAACGAGGTGTTTCATGAAGTACGGCGGCGGCTTCTTAATTTTCGGCATTCTGATACTGTCGGTGGAACACGATCCTTTGAAGCTCTTCGGTCAGGCGGCGGAGTTCATTTTCGTCTTTGGTTTTCTTGATGCGGTCCAAACAGAGATGTAGGGCCTTTTTGGAGGTGTCGCTTCCCTCGTTGCCTCTTGCCCATCGCGCCTGAACCGCTTTGCGCGCGCTCTCGCTGCGTTGTTCAGGAGTGAGCTTGGCGGCTCGTGCAGGACCACCAATTTTGCCGCCTCTGCGTCCCAACGATACGGCGGCGGGATTCTTTTTTGTTAGGGCCATGTTTACATTATACGTGAGCGGTCAGGAGTTGAGGATTACGTGAACGGTCACGTATGACGCTGGGGAAGACATCAGGCATGGACCTCGCGTTTGCGTGGGGCGCGGCGCGCGGGCGGCGCGGATGCGGTCGAGGAGGACGGAGGCGGGCTCGTCGTCGGAATCTTGGGGGACGAGTCTGCCTTCGAAGGCTTTGTGGAAAATGGCTTGGCGGAGGCGGGCGGCGCGGGCCTGAGTAAGGTCACACACGGTGCGGAATGCGCGAACGGAATCGAGGTGCATTTCGAGCCGCTCCACCTGTCGAACTTGCTCCTGGATGGACCGTGGCATCGGTACCGGCGTTGAACAGACATCCCTCTGGTTTATGCTGGCTTGGTTGACCGCTTGTTTGGCGTTTTGGACGAGCCGAGATCGGCCTGAGGAGCTTTGCAGATAGAGTGCAACCCACCTGGGTGTGACGCTTGGGATCAGTGATATCGGTGAAGAGCTTGTCGCGAAACTCGCGAACGACGGTGCGGATCTGGTCGGGGGCTACGACATCGCGATTGAGATCCTCGGCGGTGTAGGAGAAGTCGGTATCGAGGAGCTCGGCGCGGCGGGCGCGGGTGAGGCGGTCGCGCTTGTCGATCCAATAGCCGGATTCCACGCGCGAGCCGGAAGAAGTAATGCGGGTGCCGATCTTGTAGATGTCGAAATCGACGTTCACGCCATCGGCTACGGCGTCGGCGTAGGTGTAGGGGGGCATGACGTTCTGGTTGAAGAAGCCCAGGGTGTTCTTGGAGGGCGTAGCGGTCAGACCGATGAGGAAGGAGTCGAAATACTCGAGGACCTGACGCCAAAGGTTGTAGATGGAGCGGTGACACTTGTCGGTGACGATGAAGTCGAAGGTTTCGATGGGGACGGCGGGGTTGTACTCGATGGGGTCGGGGGCTTTGCGGAGTTGGGCGAGGGAGGCGGCGGAGGTTTCCTCATTACCCGAGTCGTAGTCGGGTTCGCCTTTGAGGACGGAGTAGAGGCGCTGGATGGTGGTGATGGCGACGCGGCAGACGGGATCGATGGTGTTGGAGGAGAGAAGCTGGACGTTGTAGATTTCGGTGAACTTGCGGCCATCGCCGGGAATGGAGAACTGCTGGAACTCGTTGAGGGCCTAGCGGCCGAGGGTGCGGCGGTCGACCAGGAAGAGAATGCGGCGAGCGTTTCGGGGCGGTGGAAGGCGAAGACGGGGCGGCTGCGGGCGTCGGGTTCGAGGAGGTCGGTGAAGCGCGTCTCGATTCCGGTGGACTGGTAGCAGAACGGGAGCCGGCGACGAGGCGCGGGGAGGTTCCGCGGGAGTCCCTGACTGTATTTGCCGGACTGGATCTCGACTTCGACGAGGGGAACCCCTTCCTTTTTTGCCTCGATTACTCCGGCTGCGTAGCCGTCGATGTAGAGGAGGTAGTCGGCAAAGCCGTGTCCGGGGGCCAGCGGGAATTCGCGGATGGCAACGCCGCGACCGGCTTCGATGTTGATGCTGTCGCGATTCTGGATCAGCCAGCCGGCGGCGGTGAGCAGGCGGTCGATGTTAGCGCGGGCGCGGTCCTCTGGCCGGCCCTCGGCTGGGATGGGCATGGGCGGTAGGCAGCGTATCTCACAGCATAGCGCGGCTAGCTTCCGACGACAGGGGTCGAAGGGCGTATCCCGGCGGAACAGCATTGCACAGCCTTGCGGGTTTGGCAATAAATGCGTCTGTCCCCTCTTTCGCGTTTGCGATGCGAGCGGCTCTCCGTCACAATCGATAATGATGCGGATTACGATGGAACGTCAACCCATCGAGCGGATTGAGGCCGGCGCGCTGATTGTGCTGGTTTTCGAAGGCCGGAAGG